>NZ_JAUONW010000040.1:0-122959 GCF_030546345.1 Caloramator sp. CAR-1 | reverse complement strand
TCTTTAACTACCTCAACAAGTTTTGTAAAATCCCATTCTTTTGACAGCATTTCTTCTACATTTTTTATTAATTTAGTAGTGAAATTTATTAAATGTTGTTGTATAATATCATGTTGTATAATATTATTCAAAAGAGACACCCCCTTATTGATTTGTGTTTTTTCCACTTTTTATTTTACCACAGGGGTTGTCTCTTTTAAATTTTTTGTCCTTTTTCGTCCTACAATAATTTTACACTATGGTTTTTATATACTATTATCTAAAATTTCTTATAATCGTCCTAGATTTAAAATCAAAACTCCTATTTTCATATACAACAAAATCTACAATTGATCTATATCATCTAAGCACTAGCATAAGATTTAGTTATTCTATTTAATAAAAAAGAGAATCTACAAATGATAGATTCTCCTTACTAAAAAACGTTATATTTTAAAAATAAAATTAAAACGACTCCTTAAAAAAATCTAATGCATATTGAACATACATAGCTGATCCTATTTCTAATGCTTTTTCATTAATATTGAATCTTTCATTATGATAGGGATTATATAATCCTAGCATTACCTTCTTTGCGTCCAACCAAAATATATACTTCAGGTATTATTGATGTAAACTCGAAAATCATCAGAAATAGTTAGTCTATCTATTTTGCAAATACATTCATTACCAAAAAGCTTTTTAGCTAATTCTTCAGCCCGTTTTGAGCATATTTTGTTATTTATTAAAGGAGAAGTTCCATAATTATATTCAATTTCTGCTCTTGCTCTAAACGCCCAAGCAGTATTTTTAGCCATTCTTTCAATTATAATTGGCAAGTCTTTTCTTATATTAGAGTTAAAACACCTTGTCGTTCCTTCAATTATAGATTCACTAGATATTATATTAAAACCCATGCCTGATTCTATCATACCTACACTTATTACTATGGGATTTAATGGATTCATTTCTCTGCTCACAATTGATTGTAAATTCATTATAATTGCAACAGATATCAATATAGCATCTATTCCTTCATAAGTAGCAGATCCATGTGCTGTTTTTCCTAGTATTTTTGTTTTGAAATAGTCTGCTGATGCCATTATTGATCCTTCTCGTATAGATAATTTACCAGTATACAAACTATTCCATAAATGAATTCCAATTTTTCATCTATTTACAGTGCATCCATATCAGCTCTTAACGCTATAGTTGGACCCCCATTTTTCCATATATCCACGCTGCAACCCCTGTTTTAGCTAAGGAAATAATCGGCTGCCCTTCTTCTATTGTTACTGATAGATTCCCTGCTTATAATATCCCTACTAAAGCTATCTTCCCTAATTCTAAACACATTAAAGTTTCTTCTTTTAATGATGATATTTCTAATAATGTTATTGAGGCCTTTAATGATACTTTTAAAGATTGGTATAAGAGAAAAAGAAGTTTTAAGTCTTTTGATAGCACTAATGCTTTTATATCTATGTTTATTTTTCACTACAATTTCTTAAGGCCTCATTATTCTCTTAATAATCTCTCTCCTGCTGAAGTTGCAGGAATATCTTACAACGATGTAGATAAACGTAATTGGTTGCTCTCTGTTTTTGTTTAATTTTTTAATCTTTATACTTCTATTGAACACCTGCAAATTATACATATTTGGAGGTGCCTTTAGCATGCCCTTTTTTAGAGCTGTTTGTCTTTTTTGTTGTTCTTTTTTTATAAACTCATGTAATTTTTAATAATTATACGATTTTTAAAGCTTTAGTTTCATTTTTACTTTACACTATCATTATTCTTGTATTATATAACAATTATAATAAATTTTATTTATATTTCCAAATAGTCCCGAACCAAAGTTAACAAATTTTAATATATTACAGGCAAAGTAGAACCTCCAACTGGCATTAATAAAACCTTGGAATCATATCCAAGTTCTTGATAAGCTTTTTCTAAGGCTTCTTGCACATCACTAAAAGGTTCCATAAAAATACTTCTTACAAAATCATCAGGAAGCTCCGATACCAAAAAAATTTTAGCATTTTGTAATACCATTGCTATTGCTGCTGCTTTATGTCCTCCAAGAGTAAAGTTTTTCTTTATTCTTTCTATAAGCTCTTCAGGTTTAGAAGCTTCTAAAATCCATTCCTCAAATACCTTTTCTCCCAATCCTTCTTTACATGATGCAACAAGTATTATTATTCCTCCCTTCTTTACTGCATTTTTTGCATTATCAAGGGCCTTTTGTGCCTGATATAAATTTAAATCTTTTGGATATCCTCCTGCTGATGTTATGACTATGTCAGCTTTTTCTTTAATTTTTACCTTATAAAATCTATCCAAAAACTTACATCCTTCTCTATGAGCATCTATATAATGTCCTGCAACTGCTTTAATTATTTCTTTTTTTTCATTCAATACTACATTTAATATAAAATCGATATTTATAAAATTTCCAATTTCATCTATATCCTCTCTTACCGGATTCATATCAAGAATTCCTGCCATAGCTTTTTCTTCAATCATTCTACTATGATTAGCTTGAATAGCTCTTCTAGTTGAAACACCAGGCATTATTGCCTTTGCGCCACCACTATATCCTGCAAAATAATGATACTCAATGTTACCTAAGCAGATGCGTCTATCAGCTTCAACAACTGGTCTAAAAATTTCTACAGGGGTCCCATTTTTAGTATTACCGAGATAAACGTAATCCTTTGGATTACTGTCTATGCAATTTATCCTATTATATATTTCTTCTCCAACGATATATTTTTTCTCATCTTCAGTATGAAATCTATGACTTCCTAATGCAAAAACAATAGTAATATCCTGGTCTTTAACCCCAGCTTTATACAACTCATCTAAAACTAATGGAAGAACTAATTTACTTGGCATCGGTCTTGTTATATCACTTGTAATAATAACTATCTTTTCCCCTGGTTTCACAATATCTCTAAGCCTTTTTGAATTAATTGGGTTCTCAATAGCCCTTTTAACTTCATCTATTCCAGTTAATTCAACATTCACTTTATTTGGTAAAAGCTCACCTAAAAAATTTTCATTTTTGATTCTTATTCCTACACTAGTTTTACCAAATCCTAAAATACATTCTCTATATTCCATATAACCACCTCTTAAAACTAAATTAATTAGACAGTGAACTCTTTATGTTCACTGTCTAAAATGATATATTATGCTTCGATTTCTGATATTTTAACAGGTCTCTTTTCTTCTAAAGATTTTTTAGCCGCAAGTCCAATGAGCACAGGCTTCAGACCATCTATTCCCGTTACTGGAGGTTCTATATCTTTTTCTATGGCTTCAAAGAAATCTTTAAGTTCTTCAACAAAAGAATCCTTATATCTTTCCAAGAAGAAATATTTTGGTTTTTCACTAATTACTCCTTCTTCACAACTTAAAACTGCAGATGAATCTGTATCATTTGAAACCGTTATAGACCCTTTAGAACCAAAAACTTCTACGCGTTGATCATAACCATAAACAGCTTTTCGACTGTTATCAATAACTGCAAAAGCACCATTTTTCAATTTAAGACTGATGACCGCAGTATCAACATCTCCTGCTTCTCCAATTGCAGGATCGACCAATACTCCTGCATAAACAAATACCTCTTCAACTTCACTTCCTGACAGATACCTAACCATATCAAAGTCATGAATAGTCATATCAAGGAACATCCCTCCAGATACTTTTACATAATCTATTGGAGGTGCTTGTGGATCCCTTGATGTAACTTTTATTATATGTGGAAGACCAATCTTACCTCTTCTTACCATTTCATAAACTTTTCTAAAGTTATGATCAAATCTTCTATTAAAGCCTACTTGAAATTTAACCCCTGCTTTTTCTACAGCTTCAAGAGCTTCTTTTATTCTATTTACATCAAAATCTATAGGTTTTTCACAAAAAATATGTTTCCCTGCTTTAGCAGCTTCTATAGTAAATTGTGCATGAGTATTAGTAGAGGAACAAATAAGAACTGCATCAATTTCGGGATCATTAATAATATCCCTATGATCACTATAAACATTAACTATACCTATACTTCTAGCCCAATCCATTATTTTATCAGCGTAAACATCAGCAATAGCCTTAATCTCAACATTTTTAAAATTATTTACAATATTTTCAGCATGAAGCTTACCTATTCTTCCAGCTCCGATGATACCAATTTTTATTTTTTTCATGTTTTCACCCCCATTATAGTCCTGTTTTTTCCTTTATAAATTTTCTTGCCTTTAACGCATATTCAAATGGATTAGCCTTTGCAGGATCTTGTTCAGCTTCAACGATTAACCATCCTTCATAATTATTTTCGTCAAGAATCTTAAATATCGGTTCAAAGTCGATCATTCCATCACCTGGGACAGTAAATACCCCCTCCTTCACAGCCTTAAGAAAACTTAATTTCTCTTTCTTAACTTTTTCGAGAACATCCTTCCTAACGTCTTTCAAATGAACATGTTTTATTCTATTTATATATTTCCTTAAAACCTTTTCCGGATCTTCTCCTGAAAAAGTTAAATGACCAGTATCAAATAAAAGATATACTGCTTCAGGATCAGTCATCTCCATTAATCTATCAATTTCTTCCTCTGTTTGAATTCCAGTGCCCATATGATGATGATAAACAACTTTCATTCCTTTCTCTAATGCTAGTTTTCCAAGGTAATTTAAACCTTTTGATAAGGCTTCCCATTCTTCATCTGTAAAAATAGGCTTCGCATCAAATATTGGCATATCCATTTTCCCTTGTATACTATGGCCTTGTTCTGAAACTACAATAACCTTTGCTCCCATTTCATATAGGAAATCTCTATGTTTTATAAAAGCATTTACAGTTTCTTCAAGTGGTCTTGTTGTTAAAAAAGCACTAAACCAAGCACTAGCTATCTTTATGTTTCTAAGCTCTAATGCCTTTTTTAATATATTTGGATCCTTTGGATATTTATTGCCAACTTCACTGCCTTCAAAACCTGCAAGAGCCATCTCGCTTATACATTGTTCAAATGTATTTTCTGCTCCTAATTCCGGCATATCATCATTTGTCCATGCTATGGGAGCAATTCCAAGTTTTACTTTTTCTTTGCTTAGCATATTTTTATCCCCCTTAGTTAAATTAAAATTTTCTTGCTTTTTCAATCTCTTCTTTCATTTTTTTACATGCTTCAATAACACTCTCTCTTTCAGCAACTTCTGGAACGCCAACTCTCCACCACGATTCATATCCACAGGTCATAGTTTTAGGAAGAACCTTAATATCTACTAGAGTTGATACATTATCATGTTTTATGCTTTCAAGTGCCTTCTTTAGCTCTTCAATTGTCTTTACAGTATAAGTTTTAGCTCCATATGCTCTTGCATTTGCCGCAAAATCAATAGGAATATATTCTCCCGTCAAATCTCCTGTTTCCTTGTCTCTATATCTAAATTCAGTTCCATAAGTTGGAATACCTTGTGAGTTTTGTAGATTTCTTATACATTGAAAACCACTATTATCGAAAAGCAATATGTTTATTTTTAATCCTTCCTGGATACTTGTTACAAGTTCTGAATGTAGCATTAGGTAACTTCCATCTCCAACTAATGCATAAACCTCTTTATCTGGCTCTGCCATTTTAACTCCTAAAGCTCCTGTCACCTCATAACCCATACATGAAAAACCATATTCCATATGATAAGTTCTTTGTTTTGAAGCTCTCCAAAGTCTTTGCAAATCTCCTGGAAGACTCCCTGAAGCTCCTACTATTATTGCTTCTTCTCCAATAGTTTTATTAATTTCACCAAGAACTCTTGTCTGGGATAATCCTTCTTCAAGTTCTATTGAATATAATCTATCTACTTCTTTATTCCATTCATCTTTAGCCTCTTTTATTTCATTTTTATATTCAGATCTATATCCAATTCTTACCAACTCTTCATATAAAATTTTTAAAGTTTCTCTCGCATCAGCAATTATATATTTAGCATTTAGTTTTATTGCATCAAAACCGTTTACATTTATTGACAAAAATTCTACCGTTGGATTTTGGAAGGCCCACTTTGATGTTGTTGTAAAATCAGAAAATCTTGTTCCAATACCAATCACTAAATCTGCTTCCTTGGCAATCTTATTAGCAGCTAAAGTTCCAGTAACACCTATTCCTCCAAGATTTAATGGATGATTCCATTCAATTTCTCCTTTACCAGCTTGCGTTTCTGCAATTGGAATATTAAATCTTTCGGCAAACTTTCTTAATTCATTAGCAGCTTCAGAATATCTAACTCCTCCTCCACATATTATCAAAGGATTTTTTTTACTTTTAATAAGTTTTACAGCCCTTTCTATTTCTCCTTTTGTTGGCAATCTTCTTTCAATATGGTGCACTCTTTTATCAAAAAATTCCACGGGATAATCATATGCCTCTGCTTGCACATCTTGAGGAAGACAAATAGTTACTGTTCCAGTTTCAGCCGGATCAGTTAATACCTTCATAGCATTTAGCATCGCACTCATAAGCTGTTCTGGTCTTTCTATTCTATCCCAATACTTTGAAACAGGTCTAAAGGCATCGTTTGCTGTAATTGAAATGCTTGCTGGGTTTTCAAGTTGTTGCAGAACAGGATCTGGCTGTCTACAAGCAAATGTATCTCCTGGAAATAAAAGTAGTGGAATTCTATTAACTGTTGCAGTAGCAGCTGCAGTAACCATATTAAGAGCTCCAGGCCCTATAGAAGATGTGCAAGCTATTATTTCTCTTCTATTCTTTTGCTTTGCATAAGCAATTGCTGCATGTGCCATTCCTTGTTCATTTTTACCTTGATAAAATACTAAATCACCTTTATACTCTTCTAATGCTTGTCCAATTCCAAGGACACAGCCGTGACCAAATATACCAAAAATTCCTTTTACAAATTTATTCTCTTTTCCATCAAATTCTACATACTGATTATCAAGAAATCTAACCAGTGCCTGCGCAGTTGTCAGTCTAACAGTTTTCATTTTTATCCCCCCAATAATTATTTATTAGGCCATATCTTAGCATCTTTATCCATCACCCACAAATGTTCAGGTTCAAATATAGGGGTTATATATGGATTATCTTCTAGATGCCTTATAACCCATATATAATACATAGCATATCCAGGAGCAGCGGTTTGTGGGTGTGAAAGATTGTTCAGTATTTTTACAGCATCATTATTTTTAACCTTATATACCTCTTCACCTAATTGACAAAAACCATATCCATTTTCTGGATAAAACTTATAGAAGTATATCTCAGGTTGTGGGTGAAAGTGAGGAGGATAACTCGACCATTTACCTGGAAAATCAATTACTTCACCAAGAACTAAATTTGAATATTTAGCATTAGAATAGTCAAAAACCGTCCTTACAATTCTCGTTGAAGTTTCATTCATTGTTCCCTTACCTCGTTCTTCACTAATACATTCTTTATCTCTATAAAGTTTTGCTTCAAAATCACGTTCATTTATTGTTTTAATTAAACAAATTTCTGTGTCCTCTGCAATACCAGTAATTTTTACTTCTAAACGTCTTGGCAAATGAAGAACCCATGGATTTTCATCAAAGCAGGATTTTCTTTTTATTGTTTCTTTTCTATCCTGCCATTCTAAAATTACCTCACCATGAATTAGCAAAAATACCCTTTCCTTATCGTCTTTATCTACTTCAATTTGTCCTTTTTTAATTTTTAAAATTCCAAAATCCATCATTGTATTATCTTCTTTTTCATCAATAGAAGTTATCATATTATATCCATATACAAATGGTCCTTCATGTCTAATCCTTAACATAAAAATACCTTCCTTCTATTTTCTAGATAAAACCCTCTTAACCTTAAAAATGATATCCTTATACGTTAAATTAAATCTCTCCATTAAATAACTTTCAGGACCTACTTCTCCAAATTTATCCATTATACCTACCCTTTCCATAGGAACGGGTTTATTCTCCACTAATACTTCTGCTACAGCAGAACCAAGTCCATTTAATATGCTATGATTTTCTGCAGTAACAATCGCACCAGTTTCTTCAGCACATTTTATAATTGATTCTTTGTCAATTGGTTTTAATGTAAATATATTTAGTACCCTTGCCGAAATCCCCTCCTTCTCAAGCTCCTCAGCTGCCTTTAATGCTTCATTTACTAAAATTCCTGTAGAAATTATAGTTACATCACGACCATCCTTTAATTTTACTGCCTTACCTATTTCGAAGGTGGATCCATCCTCAAAAATTTTTATGGCATTTTTCCTTAAAAGCCTTATATAAAATACACCATATCTGTTAATTGTTTGTCTTATCAAATCTTTAAGCATTACTGAATCAACCGGTTCTAAAATTGTTATATCAGGAACATTTCTCATAATCCCCATGTCTTCAAAAGGCATATGTGTTCCACCATTATATGCAGCTGTAACACCTGGATCACTTCCTATTATCCTAACATTTAGCTTAGCATAACCACATGAAAGAAATATCTGATCAAAGCATCTTCTAGTAGCAAATGGTCCAAAGCTATGGGCAAATGGTATTTTGCCTGTTGCAGATAACCCTGCAGCTACTCCTATCATATTTGCTTCCTGGACACCTACATTAAATGTCCTAGAAGGAAATGCCTTCCAAAATGGCTTCATTCCCATCGAACTCATTAGATCCGCATCAAGAACCACTATTCTTTCGTCCTCTTTTGCAAGCTCCATCAGGGTCTCACAATAAACATTTCTCATTTCTTTATCTTCTTTAATTCTATTTTGGGTAACGATATAGCTCATTTTGCCACCACCCTTTTTAGCTCCGTTTGAAGCTCTTCAAGTGCCTCATTAAGCTGCTCTTGACTGATAATCATATGATGATTTGACTCTGCTTTTTCAGCATAGCTCCATCCTTTGCCTTTTATTGTATTTAAGACTATAACTGAAGGCTTTCCTTCAATTTGCTTAGCTCTTTGAATAGCATCATATATTTCTTCAACTTCTGCTCCGTTTACTTCCTGCGCAAACCATCCAAAACTTTCGAATTTCAGCTTAATATTACCTAAATCATTAATATCCTTTACATATCCATCTAATTGTTTTTTATTATAATCAACAAACGCAATTAAATTATCCAGCTTCTGTTGTGCAGCATATAAAGCAGCCTCCCAAATCTGTCCCTCTTGAATTTCACCATCACCAAGAATTAAATAGGTAAAATTTTTCCGTCCATTAAGTCTATTACCTAATGCAACTCCAACTGCAATAGATGCCCCCTGACCTAATGATCCCGTTGTCATATCAATTCCAGTCGTCAGATTTCTATCACAATGACTTGGTAAATTTGTTCCTGGTTTGTTTAATGTCATTAAATCTTCCAAAGGGAAGTATCCTTTCAAAGCAAGTGCTGCATAAACAGCTGGTCCAGCATGTCCCTTAGAACAAATTAGCCAATCTCTATCTTCCCATCTTGGATTTTTGGGATCTATATTCATAACTTCACCATATAATACAGCAAGTGTATCAGCAATTGATAATACTCCTCCAACATGTCCAAATCCTAAATTGCCAATGGCTTTAATTGCTTCTATTCTTATTTTTGTGGCAAATATTTTTAAATCTTTGATTTTATCACTGCTTAACATTTTACACCTCCTTTTTCTTAAACAATTTAAAAGGAATAGCGGAGGATAAACCTCCGACTATTCAATTTTAAAATTTTTTATTATACGCATTCTTCATAGCTTCAATAAGCGGCATCTTTACTCCTGACAGGAATCTTACCATAGCACCTCCAGCTGTGCACACATAGTTGATTTTGCTTGTATCTATAAAACGCTGAGCTGCTGATACTGTGTCTCCACCACCAATAACCGAATATCCTTTTGCTTCTGCAATAGCTGTCCAAATTTCTCTGGTTCCTTTTTCAAATAGCTTATTTTCATATACTCCTGCTGGTCCATTGACAAATATTGTTCCTGCTTTTTGTATTTCTTCTTTAAATATTTCTATCGTTCTACTTCCGATATCCATACATAATTCGTTGACAGGTAGATTATTTATCGATACTTCATGCCTTACTCCATCCTTTTCATATGCAAGATCTACTGGCATTATAATCTTTTCAGGATAATCAGTAAGATATTCTTTTGCTGGCTTTAAAAATACATCTAGTGATCTATCTTTTATAAATTTAATATTTTTCTCGCCTATATCATATCCTTTTGCCATAAGCATAATATGACCAGTTACACCGCAAGCGAGTATCTTATCAGCAGCACCATTTTGAAGAACCTGTTTCATCATTCCAAAAGCATCTGAAATTTTTAACCCACCAAGAACAAACACTGCTGGTCTATCTGGGGCTTCCATTACCTTTGTAAGTGCTTCTATTTCCTTCATCATAAGAAGCCCTGCTGCAGATGGGAGTATTTCTTGAAATGCAACCATAGAAGGAGCATTTCTATGAGCTGCTGCAAATGCATCATTAACGTAAATATCAACAAGAGGTGCTAAGTTCCTTACAAGATAAGTATTAAGCATCTCGGAAGGTTTCAATTTAACTGCATCTTCAAAGGTTGATACCTCTTCTGTTAAATATCTTAGATTTCCAAGAAGTATTATTTCTCCCGGCTTTAAGTTTTTTATTGCCTCCTGAGCAGCTGGTCCGCATACGTCGTCTATATATTTAACTTCAATACCTAATTTTTGTGATAATTTATCAGCATGTTCTCTCATAGGAATTAAGTTATGATAATCTAATGTGTCTCCTTGGTGTGCAATCATAGCTATTTTTGCACCTTTGTCTATGAGATATTTAATTGTAGGAATACTCATATTAATTCTATTTTCATTAACTATTTTTTTAGTTTTAGGATCAATAGGCGAATTAATATCAACCCTCAAGAGAACAGTTTTATTAGCGTAATCATACTCTTCAATCGATCTTATTCCAGTTATTACTTTTCCATCCATTTTCCCATCCCCAAATATTTATTTGTTAATGAAACAGCTTCTAATCTGTCAGTTTGCATTAACATTGCAGCTCTAATACCATCCATAGTTTCTGGAATAACAACTGCCTCTTGAGGAATATTTATTGCAAACATAATATCTCTTCCTGATTTAACAACTGTTTCTTCAAAAACAGCGATTTCATACATATCTCCTCTTGGATTACCAAGATCCCTTGCATATCTAAATAATGCAGCATTACCTAAAAAACCATCAGCAATTCTTACTACTCTAATTCTTGGATGACGACTGAAAAGTTCTAGCGCTTCTTCCCTTGTTACGTCCTTTTTAGGAGTTGCAACAACAGTAATAATATGTCCATGTGTTACAGGTGTATGGATAAGTATACCTGTTGCATTAATATGTGGCATTATCATCATCAAATCAACAGCCTGATGGCTTGGTGCCTTGTCTACTTGAAGAGCATTAGTAAGACCTCTATGATAATCACCTGGATCAGCTACACGTCTAACAATTGTAATAGCTACTTTTTCAATTCCTATTTCTCTATCAAGGCAATCTACTGCTCTTATTAATCCTGTAGTATTGCATGAGGTAAGTTTTAGAAATTGCTTCCCTACCCCCTTTTCATAGTTTGCATATCCATGGAAAAATACATCTGCAACATCATTCTTTTCTCCACCTTGGAATATAGCCTTTTTATTATATTTTTTATATAATTCTTTATTCTTTGCTCCAACCCCTGCACTAGTTGCATCAAGAATAATATCAACCTTTTGAACTAAATCTTCTAAAGTTCCTGATACTGGAATACCAGCCTTGTCAAATAACTCTTTATTTTCTGGAATCGCAATATAAAGATCATAAGGCATTCCTTTTTCTTTTAATGCCCTAACTGCTAACGTTGGTGCAACATCAGCAACACCAATAAGTTCCATATCCTTTTGAAGCGAAACTCCATCAGCTAGTCTTTGGCCTATAACACCATAACCAACAACACCAACTTTAACCATTTTAACTCCCCCTTATACATTGTTTAAATTTAACAATTCAATAGTATGCTTCTCTACCCATTCAGGCGTTATATTATCTCGTCTTGCTACACCTGTTTCAATTGCTACCTTAGCAACATTTGCTGCAACTTTGGGCGCGATTCTCAGATCAAAAGCTTTAGGCAATATGTAGTCTTCCCTTAACTCCTCATCTGTAACTATTTCTGCAATTGCTTTAGCTGCCGCTATCTTCATTTCATCATTTATTTCTTTTGCTCTTACATCTAAAACCCCTCTAAAAATTCCTGGAAAAGCTAAAACGTTGTTTATTTGATTTGGGTAATCTGACCGTCCTGTTCCTACTATTCTTGCCCCCCCTTTTTTAGCCTCATCAGGGAAAATTTCAGGAATTGGATTTGCCATAGCAAAAACTATAGCATCCTTATTCATTGTTTTAACCATATCATAAGTTAATACTCCAGGTGCTGAAACTCCTATAAAAACATCGGCGCCTTTTATCACATCAGCTAAGCTACCTTTTATATTTTCCGGATTAGTAATTTGAGCTAATTTTTCCTTTGCCCAATCAACATACTCCATTCCTCTGTATATAGCTCCTTTTCTATCGCAGACAATTATATTTTTTACTCCAACCGATAATAGTAGCTTTGTTATTGCTGTCCCAGCTGCACCTGCACCATTAACCACAATTTTTATGTCTTTAAACTTTTTATCTACTAACTTTAGTGCATTGATTAAAGCCGCTAGTGTTACAACTGCAGTTCCGTGTTGATCATCATGAAACACAGGGATACTACATACTTCTTTTAATTTTTCTTCTACTTCAAAGCATTCTGGTGCTTTTATATCTTCTAAGTTTATTCCTCCAAAACCAGTTTCTATTAGTTTTACAGTTTCAACAATTTTATTTATATCCTTCGTATCAATACAAATGGGGAAAGCATCAACACCAGCAAACGTTTTAAACAAAATAGCCTTCCCTTCCATTACAGGAAGTCCTGCACCTGCTCCTATATCGCCTAATCCTAAAACTGCTGTTCCATTAGTAACTACTGCAACCCAGTTTCCTTTTGATGTATAATCGTAAATTTTATATGGATCATCTTTAATAGCAATGCATGGTTCTGCTACTCCTGGTGTATATGCCAGTGTTAGATCCTCTTTTGTCTTTACTTTGACTTTAGAATGGAGTGCAATTTTCCCTTCGTTATCTTTATGGAATTTTAATGCTTTTTGCTTAAAATCCATATCCTCACCTCCTTTAACCATAATAGTTTCTATAGTAAAATTAGAATTAATACTACTCTATAATAACCAACTTATTACTTTCGAATGATTCTTTACATGCATAAGCTACTTTTGTAGACATAACTCCATCGTCTACACCAACTTTAGGTTTTCTCTTTTCAATTATGCAATTAACAAATTCTTGTATTTCAGCTACATAGGCCTGATCGAATCGTTCTAAAAATCCAGAAACACACTCTTGAACTGCGCCCTTTTCATCAAAAATGGTTACTAAGTTTTTCTGTGGTATACTTCCAATTCTCAACGAACCTTCTGTTCCAACTATTTCTGTTTCGATATGATATCCGTGAGTGCATGTTCTTCCTACATATAAAATACCTATCGCATCATTTTTAAACTGAAGCAGAGCAACCGCATTATCTGCATCATTATATTTTTTAAATTCTGGATATTCATAGCATCCACCTATGGCATAAGCACTTTTTACCTCAGAACCAAGATACCATCTTGCAAGATCTATATCATGAATAGCCATATCTAAAAAAATACCACCACTTTTTTCTGAAAATGCAATTGCTCCTTGAACAGCCTTTACAGGATCAAGACCATAGCATCTAATTAGAAAAGGTCTTCCAATAATTCCTTCTTCTATTTTTTTCTTAGCATATGCATAAGATGCATCATATCTCCTCATAAATCCAAGCATAAAAATTTTGTCATTATGTTTTCCAACAACTTCTCTTGCTCTTAATACTTCATGCATATTGATTCCAAGTGGCTTTTCACTGAAGACGTGAAATCCAGCATTTAAAGCTTCTTCAATTTGCTTGCAATGTTCAGTTGAAGAAGATGCTATAACAATTGCATCCAGCTCCTTATTTTTTAACATTTCTGAAAAATCTTTGTATGCATATTTTACGCCCAAATTTTTTTGAGCATCCTTAATTTCATCTTCAACGATGCTGCAAACTGCCAGTAGTTCAGCATTTTGTATTCTAAATGCTATGTTTTCTGCATGCCTTTTCCCCAACCTACCAAGGCCAACTATACCAAGTTTTATCATAAAATTCCCCTTCTTTCCTAATTTTAACACTAAATATCAAAATATTTCTTTAATAAGTTAACAGTTTTTTCTTTGCCTATTCTGATTGTCTCTTCAGCATCTAAATTCCAATATTCTGGCCTAAACAGTTCAACAGAAGCCATTTTACTATATCCAATTTCTTTAAGTGTTCCAAATAAAGAGTTAAAATCAATAACTCCATCGCCTGGCCATAGTCTATTTTCATCCCTTAAAGCTCCTACTGGTAAATCTTCACTATCATCTACATGCAGAATAAAAATCTTACCTGAATCCGCATTTTTCAAATCCTCAATTTTTGACCCCATTGCATGAAAATGAAAACAATCCAAAACCATACCTACGCTCTCCCTATTTAAGGCACTTATTATTTCATAAGTTTGTCCAAATGTATTTACAGAACAATTAGGATATCCAACAAATTCATAAGCAAGCTGCATTCCATAAACCTCTGCAATATCTGCAAGTTCATTAAGTCTATCAATAGATTCATTTTTAATTTCTTTTTTTGTTTTAGGCACTACATCAAAGGAAGGAACTACTACTATTTTTCTACACTCTATTTTGTTACCAACTTCACATAAAAACTTTAAATCATCCTTTATTTTTTCAAAACCTTCTTTATCTCTGAAGGTTATAAATTCAAGTGCATTAAAGGCATATGGTTTTAATTTGCTATTGTTAAAAAACTTAATAAGATCATCTACTCTAAAACTTTTAAGGTATTCTTTAAGTTTATCTAATCTAATTTCTATTAAATCATATCCAAATTTTTCACATAGTTCTAAGTCTTTCTTCAAATTTGAATTTTTTAAAGTCGTAGCCTCATTAAAACAAATTTTCATTTTAAAACCTCCAAACAAATTACTTCTTCTTTTTCTTGTCTAACAAAACTGCCCCAATAATTATTGCTCCTTTTAATACCTGTTGCCAATATGCTGAAACCTGTAAAAGATCAAGTCCATTGTTTAATACACCCATAATTAGTGCACCAACTATTGTTCCTGTAATTGTTCCTATTCCCCCTGATAAACTTGTCCCACCAATAACAGCAGCAGCAATCGCATCAAGCTCATAATTAACTCCTGCCGTTGGTTGTCCAGCACTTAATCTTGACGATAAAACTATTCCTGCAAGACCTGCCAAAAGACCTGCATAAGTATAAACAAGGACTAAATATTTTTTTACATTTATTCCTGAAACTATAGCTGCCTGTGCATTCCCACCAATAGCATATATATATCTTCCAAATTTAGTATGTTTCAATAGAATATGAGATATTACTGCTGTAAAAAACATAACGTATATTGGAAACGGAACACCAAATAAGTATCCTCCACCAATAAACTCATACATTTGAGATAGGTTGGTTATTGGACGTCCATTACTATAAATTAATGCAAATCCTCTTGCTGCTATCATCATCCCAAGTGTAGGTATAAATGCTGGTAATTCACCAAAGGCAACAAAAGTCCCGTTTATACTTCCGGCTATAGCACCTACCAAAAGCCCCATAATGATTGGGATGATAATGGGATACTGTCCAGGATGTGCAAATGATGTAGCAACAACTCCAGCTAATGCTAATACCGATCCTGAAGAAAGATCTATTCCAGTTGTGATTATTACCATGGTAACACCAAAACCAATAATTGATATGACGGAAATTTGCCTTATAACATTCATAATATTTCTTGTTGTTAAAAAAGCAGGCGATAGAATTGTCATTAAAATAATCATTAAAAGCAGAACTAAAGACATTCCATGCTTTTGTATCAAACTTTTAACTTTTACTTTGTCTCGTATTTGGGATTGCTTTTTTTCTAAAACAATTTCCTGTGTTGAATTATTCATTATCGATCACTCCCATTCCCATTTAATTTTAGGATATTATACCTGTTGCATATGAAATTATTCTTTCTTGAGTAGCTTCGTTTCTTTTAAGTTCGCCGGTTATTCTGCCTTCATGCATTACAAGTATTCTATCGCTCATACCAATTATTTCCGGAAGTTCAGATGATATCATTATGATTGCTTTACCTTGCTTAGCTAGTTGGCTCATCATTCTGTGAATCTCTGCCTTAGCTCCTACGTCAATTCCTCTAGTTGGTTCATCTAGAATCAAAATATCCGGATTCGTTAATAACCAACGAGCAATTAAAACCTTTTGTTGATTTCCTCCACTCAAATTGTTAACAATTTGATCAAGACTTGGAGTTTTTATATTTAAACGTTTTACTTGTTCTTGACAATCTTTATTAACTTTTTTACTATTAATAAGCATTTTACTTATATAGTTATTTATATTAGAAATAAAAATATTATCCCTAACTGTCAATGGCAAAAACAATCCTGTTAATTTTCTATCCTCTGTTAAAAAGGCTAACTTATGCTTTATAGCATCTTCAGGCGAATTTATATAAACTCTTTTCCCTCTTATGTATATTTCTCCTTTATCTGGTTTTTTAATTCCAAAAAGACTTTCCATTATTTCAGACCTTCCGGCCCCCATTAGACCAGCTATTCCGAGTATTTCACCTTTATGAACTTTAAGATTTATGTCATAGAATTTTCCTTCTCGTGTAAAATTTTTAATTTCTAATAAAACTTCACCTATCTCAGTATCTTCTTTAGGAAATAGCTGTTTAATTTCTCTACCAACCATCATTTCAATTAATTTTTCCTTTGTTATTTCATTGATACTATGGGTGCCAATGTAATTACCATCCCTTAATACCGTTACCTCATCAGCTATTTTAAAGATTTCATCCATTTTATGAGTTATATAAATTATAGATACTCCTTTCTTTTTAAGCCACTCAATGATCTCAAATAAATGTTCTACTTCCCTCTCTGTTATAGCAGATGTTGGTTCATCCATTATTATTAGTTCTGAATTATACGAAATAGCTTTAGCTATCTCTACCATTTGAGTATATGCTGTTGAAAGTTCTTTCATTTTCATTCTTGGATCTAGCGATATCTTAAGCTGATTAAGAAGTTTTGTTGTTTTATCTATCATATCTTTATCATTTATCCAAAAACTTTTTCCATAAGTCGATTCTCTTCCAAGAAAAATATTTTCTGCTATGGTCATATATGGAACAGGACTAAGTTCTTGATGAATCATTGAAATTCCTACCTGCAAAGCATCATGAGTAGACCTAAATTTCATTTCCTTACCCTTAAATTTTATTATTCCATGGTCAGGTCTATAGATACCAATTAAAATTTTCATTAAGGTCGATTTACCTGCTCCATTTTCCCCCATTAATGCATGAACCGTTCCCTTTTTCACCTTTAAGTTAACATTATTTAGTGCATGAACACCTGGAAAAGATTTTGATATGTTTTCCATTTCGAGAATATATTCCGAACTCACTTTTATCACCTCATCATATTCAATAATGAATACCAATCAAAAGATTGGTATTCATTATTGATTCTTCATATTAATTACTTATAACGTTGAGCATATTCTTCTACTTTATCTTTTGTTACTAATTCAAATGGGATTATATATTCTTTTTCAACTTGTTCTCCATTTACAACTTTTGCTGCAATCTCAATTGATGTTCTTCCTTGTCCTTTTGCATCCTGGAATACAGTATAATTTAATTTTCCACTCTTTACATATTCAAGTGCTTCTGGAGTAGCATCTATACCAGATACAACTACTTTTCCAAGCAATCCAGCGTCCTCAAGTGCCTTAACAGCACCTAATGCCATTTCATCATTATTAGCTAATATACCATCTATCTTAACCTTTGATTGTATCCAGTTTTCAACTATCTTCATTGCTTTATCTCTATACCAGTCTCCAGTATTTCTTATAACTATCTTCATATCTGGATACTTCTTTAATATATTTTCATATCCCTGTCCTCTTCTAATTTGTGGTTCATGGCCATATGAACCATCTAATACAGCTATGTTACCTTTTCCATTAAGTAATTTTGCCATCTGTTCTGCCTGAATTTCTCCAGCATTGATATCATCTGATCCAACATATGTTACTGCCTTTGAATCATCTGGTAGCTTTCTGTTTACAGCAATAATTGGTATACCAGCCTTATTAATCTCTTCAATCATTGGTTTGCCTGCTTCTCTGTCTACTAAGAATAAAACAATTGCATCAACCTTTTGAGCAATTAAATTTTCAGCTTGCGACATTTGTTTCTGAGGGTCATATTTAGCATCCATGTAAACAACATCAATATTTTCTAGTTTGCTAGCAGCTTCCTTCATACCGTCTAACACATAAACCTGAAATTGGTCACTAAAGTCAGCCATTAAAACTCCTATTGTCTTTTTCTTTGCCTGCTGTCCTTCTGTAGCTTGTCCAGAATTTGTAGCTTGACTTTTACACCCCGTAAACAGTGTTACAATAAATAACACTGTTAATAAAATTGAGATTAGATTTTTTTTGGTTTTCATAAATACCCCCCTTTATATTTTTCAGAACCTTTTTTATATTTTTAAGGTTCTGAATTTTCATAATAAAGAAAAAATTTTAATTAATAATTGAATTTATCTTTTTGGTGCAGTAGTTTCTCTAATAATTAGTTTATTTTGTAGTATCAATTCTATCTTCTTTCTTTTTTTATTTGAATTAATTAATTCAACCATTCTTTTACATGCTAAAATTGCCATCTCTTCTTTTGGTTGATGTATTGTAGTTAATGAAGGTTTAAAGCTTGATGCTAAATCAATATCATCATAACCTACTATTGAAATATCTTCAGGAACACGAACTCCTCTTTCCTTTAAAGCTAAGATAGCTCCTATCGCCATCATATCTGTTTGAGCAAAAATTGCAGTTACCTTTTTATTAAAAATTAGATTTATGTTTTCTTTTATAATGTTATATCCTGATTCTATATTTCTATATCCTTTAAATATTAATTCTGCATCAAAATTCAACCCATAACGGTTAATTGCAGCTTTATATCCTTCCGTTCGTTGTTTAAATTCTAATGATTCCCCATAGGAAGTTATACACATAATTTTTTCATGACCTAGCTTAATTAAATGCTCAGCTGCATAATATCCACCATTGAAATGGTCTGTATAAATAACATCAAAATCTTTATTTTCTAAAAAATCAGGATAATGATGAAGAAAAATATATGGAATTTTCAATCTTTCAATTAAAAATGTAACTTGTTCGTCTACTTGTGTAAGTTTTGGATGAACAATAATAATTCCATCTATTTTTTTACTGTTTATAAGTCGTTTTAAATTACTTTCTCCTGTTGCAAAGTTTTTAGGGAAGGATACTATAATATCAATATTTTCTTCCCCAAAGCTTTTCCATAATTGATGCATAAGAGAATTATAATACATGCTAACTCCATATTCACCAAAACCTTCTGGAAATATTATACATATAGTTCCCGTTTTGTTTGTGCTTAGACTTCTAGCATGTGCATTAAATTCAAATCCCATATTTTCAGCAATCTCTTTTATTCTTTTTTTAGTTTCTTCTGCTACTAAAGGACTATCATTTAAACTACGAGATACAGTAGTATGACTAACACCTGCAATTTTAGCAATATCTTTAATAGTTAAAGCCATATTCATCACCACTACTTTGTTAACGTGTGCAATTGTATTTATTTCCAATTGTGTTCTTGATTATATTATAATGCTAATGTTTTCCATTGTAAAGAAGTATAATTATTAAAAATTGTTAACGTGTTCATTGTCAATTATTATAGTTTTACTACTTTACTTATATTTCTAATATAAGATATATTTTTTAAACATGTCATTTTAGAACTTCAAATTTTTTATCAAAAAAAGCAAAGGAGAACCTAAAAATAGTTTCTCCTTTGCTTTTTACTTAATATATTTTCATTATAAGACTATCATACCCTTTGTCCTTGTCTTTTTTCAAATATCACCCATAATGGGCTGGCGATAAAGATTGAAGAATAAGCACCGCTAATGATACCTATGATCAGTGGTAATGCAAATTCCTTTATGGATGGAACTCCAAATATATAAATTGCTGTTATTGTAAATAAAGTCGTTAATGTAGTATTAATTGATCTTGCTAGTGTTTGAGTTATACTTGCATCTACCAAAGTTTCAAAGTCATGATATTTTCCAAGCTTTCTGTTTTCCCTTATTCTATCAAATACGACTATAGTATCGTTAATAGAATAACCTAATATAGTTAACATCGCTGCAATAAAGCTTGAGTTTACTGGAATTTGTAAAATTGTATAAACGGATATAGTAACTAACAAGTCATGAACTAATGCAATTATGGCTGCAAGCCCTGACCATAGCTCAAATCTAAATGATGTATAAATAAGGATACCTAAAGTAGCAAGCAATGTTGAAATTATTGCACTTCTTCTAAGTTCCTTACCTATAGATGGTCCTATAGTATCTATTGAACGAAGGGCATCATCTTTTAGTCCATATTTTGTCTTTACATCATTAAAAATCTGATTTACCTGTTCTGTTGTTATTTTATTGCTTCTTATAGTAACTTCATATCCTTCTATTTCTCTTACATCGATTTGTGGGTCATATTTTTCAAGGGATTTTCTAAGTTCCACAACATCAAACTCTTTTCCAATCTTAATTGTGACAACAGTTCCTCCCTTAAAGTCGATACCAAGGTTTAATCCCTTAAATAGCCATGTTGCCATTCCTATGATAATTATAATCAATGATATTGTAAACCATATTTTGCTCTTTTCAACAATCTTAAACATTCTTTCCATTTTAATCCCTCCCCCTATGCTCCGTAGAATTTGCTGTTAGTAATCCATCCTGCATTTACAAAGGATTTAAGCAAGAATCTTGTTACAGTTATAGCTGTAAACATACTTGATAAAACACCTATAATTAGGGTGAGGGCAAAACCTTTAACTGCACCCGTTCCAATAAAGAACAGAACAAATCCAGCAATTAAAGTAGTTACATTTGAGTCTAAAATTGAAGTAAATGCCCTCCTAAATCCAGCGTCGATTGCTGTCCTTAAGGATTTACCTAATTTCAATTCTTCCTTAATTCTTTCAAATATAAGAACATTAGCGTCAACAGCCATACCTATTGAAAGTAAAAGCCCTGCAATACCAGGTAAAGTTAAAGTTGCTTTAATAACAACTGTAAACACCAATGCTGTTATAATCATATATACCATAAGGGCAAGGTCTGCAATAAGACCTGGAATTCTATAGTAAAGTAGCATAAATAACATGACTAAAGCAATACCAATTGTTGCAGCTTTTAAGCTTGTTGGGATAGCCTCTGCTCCAAGGGCTGGTCCAATAGCTCTTATAGTTGCAGGATTCAACTTTACAGGAAGAGCACCAGATTTTATAATCCCTGCAAGCCTTTTAGCTTCTTCAACATTTTTGCTTCCAGTGATAATTGCTTCACCATCTGGAATAACTGATTGAACAGTTGGCGCTGAAACTAAATCCTCATCCATATAAATTGCAATCTGCTTTCCTAAGTATTTTTGAGTTGCTTCAGCAAACTTCTTTGCTCCCTCTTGATTGAGCTTCAATTGAACTACAGGTGCATTTGTCCTTTGATCTACTCCTACAGTAGCATCCTTTACATCTTTTCCAGTTATTATTTCATCATTATTAGGACCTACAAATCTTAATCTTCCTGTTTTCCCAATTTGCTCAAGGGCAGCCTTAGGATCATAAATTCCTGGTATCTCAACCCTTATTCTATTATTGCCTGTTATAGCTACAATAGGCTCGCTAACGCCTAATGAATTAACTCTAAGTTCAATTAAATCCCTTGTTCTTTCAATTGTATCTTTACTTACATTCTTATCAACTATTTCCTCCTCAACATAAACTCCACCCTTTAAATCAAGGCCAAGTTTAACTATTTTGCTGAGCGGCTTTACCTGATAGTCCCCTAATGTTAGACCATTTACTAATGCATAAGAAAGAAACAAAATTAATAAAGTAGTAACGATAAAATAAATCCTACCTCTGGTTTTCATATTAATCCCCCTTCATTACTATGTCTTTTGCATAAGGACAAATGCCTCTAAAAAAGCAAACTACTTAATATAATTCTACATAAAAGACAAAATTCCTTCTAAATTTTAATTTTCTTCTTCAAAAACTTTTACAGCGATTGCACATTCAATTCTTTTTTTCATCATTTCACATCCTAAATCATAAGGTTCATGTATATTTCCGTTGAAGGAATAGTTGTTTGCTTGGCATCCGCCGCTACAGTAAAATCTTGCCCAGCAATTCATGCATTTTGGTTTATTATATATATGGGCATTTTTAAATTCATTGGAAAGTTTCTCATCTATTCTTCCATCAAATACATTTCCAAGCTTAAATTCTTCCTTTCCAACAAACTGATGGCAGGGATAAATATCACCTTCCGGAGTCACTGCAACATATTCATAACCAGCACCACATCCGGACACCCTCTTATAAACGCATGGTCCTCCGTTTATGTCTATATTGAAGTGATAAAATTTAAAAGCTTTGCCTGCCTTTTTTCTTTCTATAAGTTCCTTTGCAATCTTCTCATATTGTTCAAATATAACAGGAAGATCCTCTTTTTTAATTGCAAGAGGATTCTCATCCTCTAAAACAACAGGCTCAATAGAAATCTCGTTAAATCCCTGATCCGCTAAAAACACAACATCATTGTAAAAATCGATATTTTCATGGGTAAATGTTCCCCTCACATAGTATTGCTTATTTTTGTCTCTTTTTTCTACCATTTTCTTTATTTTAGGAAGTATAGTATTAAATGTTCCAGAACCATCGTATCTGATTCTTATATTGTCATTTACTTCCCTTCTGCCATCTATGCTCAAAATAACGTTTCCCATGTTTTTATCTATATACTCCATAATTTCATCGTTTAAAAGAGTGGCGTTTGTTGTTATAGTAAATCTTATATTTTTATTATGAATTTTTTCCTGCTCCTTTGCATATTCTATTATTTCCTTCACTGCATAAAAATTCATTAAAGGTTCTCCGCCAAACAGGTCGATTTCAATATTGTGCCTATATCCTGAATTTTTTATAACAAAATCAATAGCTTTTTTACCAACCTCTGCACTCATAAGGCTTCTTTTCCCCTCGTAGCTGCCCTCAGATGCAAAGCAGTATTTACATTTTAGATTGCAGTCGTGAGCAACGTTGAGGCACATAGCCTTAATATATGAAGGGCTCTTATCATTTAAAACTGTTTCTTTATAAAAGTCTTCAGTAAACAGCATATTTTCCTTAACTAAATATTCAATTTCTTCAAGAGCCTCTAAAATTGATTCCCTTGAGTGCTTGTCCAATAATATTTCAACGATTTCCTCCTTGCTTTTTGTTTCATAATAATCTAAACAGTCATAAACTACATCATCAACTACATGAATTGCTCCACTGTTTACATCTATTACTATGTTTTTATCAAACATTCTATATTTATGAATTTTCAATTTGGTTACCTCCTTCTAAATTTAAAAGCAGTAACCTTAAAGTTACTGCCTGATTAATTATGTTCACATGGTAAATTAGCAACTGTAGCTGAAGTTTTGCAAGCTGATTGGCATGAATTTGCGCATTCTTTACAACCTGGTTTTGTTAAACTTGCCTTTAATGTTCCAACGTTTATTGTTTTAATATGCTTCATATTAACTCCTCCTTCTAATTACTCAAAATTTACATATTTCCAAGGATAAGTCTACCATGTTAATTATACCAGCCTTGTAATGCAAGTTCAAGTATTAATCATTGCCTTTTAAAACCATCCCTATCATACCTGATAAAGCTCCAATAATAATTGAAGCGATAAAAATAACAATATAAGTTCTTATATTTACTGCTCCCTTATCAGACAATAAAGCAGCTAAAAACATTATTATAGAGTAAATCAATGCAATCAAAGCACCATGAAGATAACCTTTTTTGCCAATCTTCAATACACCATATATTGCTGCATAGCAAATAGCAATTATATTAATTATCCATGTTATTGTCCTAAAATAGGATTCATCAATCTGCGCAAAATATGCAATAGCCGTTACTACAAAAATCAAAATTAGCGTTAGAATTATCCCCCTTAGAATAGCTTTTGCATAAATTGAAACAAACTTTGACTCCTTTTGATTGTCAGTTTTTGACATAAACCCACCCCCTAATAAATATTATGTGGTGGGCTTAGCTTTTATTCATTCGTATAGCCATATTTTCTAAAGAACTCTTCTTTAAAATCTAAAAGGCTATCCTCCATTATTGCCCTTCTGACATCCTCCATAAGCTTTAAAAGGAATCTTAAATTATGAATCGTCGCAAGTCTTGCTGCAAGTATTTCCTTGGCTTTAAAAAGGTGCCTTATATATGCCCTTGAATAATTTTTACATGCATAGCAATCGCATTCATCATCTAAAGGCCTAAAATCCTCTGCATATTCAGCATTTCTTACAACTAATTTCCCTTTGCTCGTAAATACTGTTCCATTTCTTGCTATTCTTGTTGGGAGGACGCAGTCAAACATGTCTATTCCTCTTATTACTCCTTCCAATAGGGCATCTGGACTTCCAACCCCCATTAAATATCTTGGTTTATTTTCAGGAAGGAAAGGAACTGTCCAATCAAGGACCTGATACATAATCTCCTTTGGTTCGCCAATGCTTAAACCTCCAACAGCATATCCCGGAAAATCCATTTTAACTGTTTGTCTTGCACTTTCTTGTCTTAAGTCTTTGAACATACCCCCCTGAACTATTCCAAAAAGAGCCTGCTTATCTGGTTTCTGGTGGGCTTTTAGGCACCTTTCTGCCCATCTTAGTGTTCTTTCCATCGAGTTTTTTGTGTAATCATAATCCGCCTCATAGGGCGTGCACTCATCAAAGGCCATAATGATATCAGCACCCAGGGCATTTTCTATTTGGATTGCCTTTTCTGGCGATATAAAATGTTTTGAACCATCAATATGGGATTTAAATGTTACACCTTCCTCCGTTATATTCCTTAAATCGCTGAGGCTGAAAACCTGGAATCCACCGCTATCAGTTAAAATTGCTCTATCCCAATTCATAAAACTGTGGAGTCCACCGGCCTTTTCAACAAGCTTTTCTCCAGGTCTTAAATATAAATGATATGTATTGCTCAGAATAATCTGGGCCCCTATTTCTTTTAGCTCCTCTGGAGTCATAGCCTTAACCGTTGCCTGCGTTCCAACGGGCATAAATATTGGAGTATCTATAACTCCATGCGGAGTATATAGCTTACCTAGTCTTGCGCCTGATTGTTTGCATGTCTTAATAAGTTCAAATCTTATAGCCGACATAACTTACCTCCTATTTTATAAACATTGCATCTCCAAAGCTAAAAAATCTATACCTTTCCTTTACTGCAATATTATATGCCCTCATTATATTTTCTTTACCTGCAAAGGCACTTACGAGCATAATCAAGGTGGATTCTGGAAGATGGAAATTGGTTATAAGCCCATCTAATATTTTAAACCTATATCCAGGATAAATGAATATATCCGTCCATCCGGATGAAGCCTTTACAAACCCATCTTCATCTGCAATAGTCTCAAGGGTTCTGCAGGATGTTGTCCCAACTGCTATAACTCTTTTGCCATTTTTCTTGGTTTCATTTATTATCTTTGCGTTTTCCTCATCAAGATTATAAAATTCCGCATGCATCTTGTGTTCCTCGATATTTTCAACCTTAACAGGTCTAAAGGTTCCAAGACCCACATGCAAAGTCAAAAAGGCAATATTTATTCCCTTTTCCTTTATTCTTTCTAAAAGTTCCTCAGTAAAATGCAGCCCTGCCGTTGGTGCTGCAGCAGAACCTTCCACCTTTGAATAAACCGTCTGATATCTTTCCTTATCCTCAAGCTTTTCTTTTATATATGGCGGTAGGGGCATCTCACCTAATTTATCCAAAACTTCTTCAAAAACTCCATCATAGTGAAATTCAATAATTCTTCCTCCAAAGTCTGTGTTATCTAAAATCGTGCAGGAAAGTTCTCCATTGCCAAAAATAAATTTTGATCCAGTTTTAACCTTTTTCCCAGGCTTAACAAGGGCTTCCCACCTATCCCTATCCAATCTTTTAACAAGGACAAACTCCGCCCTTGCCATTGTGTCCTCCTTAACCCCAAAAAGCCTTGCAGGAATAACCCTGCTGTTATTTAAGACAAGGCAGTCTCCTGGGTTTAAAAAATCAATAATTTCTTTAAATATTTTGTGTTCAATCTCTCCCGTCCTCCTGTCAAGGACCATTAATCTTGATTCATCCCTTTTTTCTAAGGGTTTTTGTGCAATTAACTCCTCTGGAAGATGAAAGTAAAATTCCTTAACCTTCAATGTCCAACCCTCCTAATTTTATTCCTAAGTGCTCATATGCAAGTCTTGTTGCAACTCTGCCGCGTGGTGTTCTGCTTAAAAATCCTATTTGCAAAAGATATGGTTCATAAACATCTTCTATGGTTTCTGCCTCCTCTCCTATAGAATAGGCAAGGGTATCAATACCTACAGGGCCACCGCCGAATTTAAAAATAATCGTCTCTAAAAGTTTTCTGTCAATATTATCAAGACCTAATTTATCAACATCTAAAAGATCTAAAGCGCTGCTTGCAATCTTAAAATCTATATATCCATCGCCTTTAACCTCAGCATAATCCCTTACTCTTTTTAATAGTCTGTTGGCAATTCTTGGTGTCCCCCTTGAGCGTTTTGCAATTTCAATAGCCCCAGCATCATCTATCTCAACGTTTAAGATGCTGGCAGATCTTTTTATTATAAGCCTTAATTCATCAACAGTATAAAGCTCAAGCCTTGTTACCACCCCAAATCTATCCCTTAAGGGGGATGTTAGCATACCTGCCCTTGTAGTTGCTCCTATTAATGTAAATTTGGGTAGATCTATTCTAATAGACCTTGCTGAAGGCCCTTTACCTATTATTATATCCAAACAAAAATCCTCCATAGCAGGATACAAAATTTCCTCAACGCTTCTGTTTAGCCTATGAATTTCATCGATGAACAAAACATCTTTATCCCCTAAATTCGTAAGAATTGCCGCAAGATCACCAGGTCTTTCAATAGCAGGGCCTGAAGTTATTCTAAGACCTGATCCCATCTCATTTGCTATTATACTTGCAAGGGTTGTCTTTCCAAGGCCAGGAGGTCCATAAAGTAGAACATGGTCAAGGGCTTCTCCTCTTTTTTTGGCAGCCTCAATAAAAATTTTAAGTCTTTCCTTAACCTTTTCTTGTCCTATATATTCCCTTAAGGTTTTAGGCCTTAGGCTTCCTTCATAATCTAAATCCTCTGGCTTTAAACTAGAACTTATAATCCTATCCTCCATAATCTCCTCCTACTTCATAAGGAATTTCAATGCACCCTTTATATAATCCTCAACCGAGCTTGCACCTTCAACTCTTTTTACCGCCTGAATTGCTTCCTGTTTAGTATATCCCAAAGTCAATAAAGCTGCAATAGCCTCTTTTGAGACATCCTTGTCTAAGAATTCCCTTTTATCCTCTTCCTTTTCATTTGCAAATTCATAATCTTTAAATTTATCCTTCAGTTCTAGTATTATCCTTTGGGCAAGTTTTTTACCTATTCCCTGGGCTTTGCTTAATGTCTTATCATCCTTTGTCACTACGGATAAAATAAAAGAAGATGGGGTAGTGCAAGATAAAATGGATAGCGCTGCCTTAGGCCCAACGCCCGAAACTCCCAAGAGCAATTTAAAAATATTTAAGGATTCTTTATCTAAGAATCCATATAATGATATATTGTCCTCTCTAACATAGTAATATGTGTAAACTAAGACATCCTTTTTATCCCTTAATGCATCAAGATCCCTTGATGGCATAAAAATCATATATCCTATACCGTTATTTTCAACCACAGCATAATCATCTAAAACAAGCGTAACAGTTCCTTTTATGTAAGCAAACACCTTATCACCTCATTTTATTCTAAACATATCGCCGAATTGATTTGAATGGGCATGGCATATTGCAATGGCAAGGGCATCAGCAACATCATCCGGTTTTGGAATTTCACTCAAATTAAGGAGCATTTTGACCATCTGCTGAACTTGTTTTTTATCTGCCCTTCCATAACCAACAACTGCCTGTTTTACCTGAAGGGGAGTATATTCAAATATATTAAGTTTATTTCTTTGAGCGCAAAGAACAGCAGCTCCCCTTGCCTGTCCTACAGTTATTGCCGTTTTAGCATTCATATTGAAAAAAAGCTCTTCAAAGGCAACTGCATCAGGTTTAAAAATATTTAGCAAGTCCTCTAATTTATTATAGATTATCTCAAGCCTTTCCGGCATGGTATTTTTAGGAGTTGTAAATATCGCTCCATAATCGATAACTTTAAACCTATTATTCTTATATTCTATAAATCCATAACCCACAATTGCAATTCCAGGGTCTATTCCTAAAATGAGCAAAACAATCACCTTCCTGTCTTTAATAATGATATTTTATAACAACAAAAAAGTCCATGCAAGTTTTTAGCATGGACTATGAGGTATATTCTTCTATAAGCTCATTGGCATCCTCTAAGGATTCATATACTTTTCCTTTTATGACTTCCTCCCTATCCGTATCAGGAAGGTCAGTTACTTTAAGTTCTGTAACTTTAACTAGTTTTAGCTCTCCATTCTCATCAACCTCAAAGATTGCTACAAAACCGTCCTTTTCCTTTACAACAAAGCAACCGCTGGGCCATTTGTCTTTAATATCCTTTACCAATAATACCCTTTCGTTGCTAAAATCAATAACCAAGTAACCTTTATTTTTAAAATATTCCTCTGCCTCCTCCTTCGTCATCCCGACTACTTCAGCTGTAGCCCCTTCAACAACATCTCTATTATACTCAACGCCCTTTACGTATCTTTCCCTATAGACTATTTCTGTATTTGGTCCTATTACGTTAAGTTCGGGAAGTTTTGCAGTATTTTCAGCTAATTCTTCATGGAGCAAATTTTCATTCTGCTGTGAAACCTTGTTCCTTTCCACATATCTTAAAGTCGTATAATAACCTGCAAAAAAACTGGTTACTAACGATAATAAAAGCGCAGCAGCAATGCCAATTGTTTTTTTCATAACTATCCTCCTCTCATGAGGATAGTATTACCATATTTTATAAATTTATTCATATTCCTTGTTTTTGTATCAGTTTTATTACTACAATTTCCGATCTACTTCCAATCCTTATAGGCGGTCCCCATGTTCCAAAACCCGATGTCACTATTAAGTTATATTCCCCTTTTGCATAATGACCATAATCATTTACAAACAACCTTTTTGTAAACAAGTTTATCGGAAAGAACTGTCCCTTATGTGTATGTCCTGAAACTTGAAGATCAACACCATAATGAATAGCCTCATCAATTTCTTTAGGCTGATGATCAAGCAAAATGATATATCTATTTTTGTCAACGGCTTTAAAAAACTCATCAATGCTTTTCCTTTTCCCACCAAATCTATTAAATACAGCATCTTCCCTTCCTATAATAGTTAAAAAATCCCCTATATCGACAACTTCATCCCTTAAAACCTTTATATTTCCTTTTTCAAGGCTTTTCTTAATCTCATCCGTGTTTTCCCTAAAATACTCATGATTTCCTAAACAAGCAAATATTCCATACTTTACTTTTAATTTCTTAAAAAGTTTATCCATTTCTAATCTATCAAAAATCTCATGATTTTCATCTATGATATCCCCTGCAAGCAAAACTATGTCTGGATTAATTTCGTTTACTTTGTTTATAAATATCTTCAGTCGTCTTTCATTTATTATGTTGCCTAAATGGAAGTCTGATGCTAAAACTATCTTTAACTCTTCCTTTGGAAGTTTTTTATCCGTTCTTATTTCATACTCTGATATTACAATATCCTTAGCATTCATATTGCCATAAATAAAAATTAATATTAAGACACAAGTTGAAACTAAAAGCCTTAAAATCATAAATTTAGGATTTATCCAAAATTCATTTAATCCAAATATCTTTGCTACAATTCCTATAATATCGTAAAATAATAATATAATTAGCGAATATACCAATATAGCCAGCCAATAATTTGATATAAGCTCAAAAATATAGAAAAACTTACCCCTAAACTTATTATCAAATATTCTTACCACAAATGTTGAAGAAGCTAAAATAACAAAAAATCCCCAATATAAAATTCCATTTGATATGCTTAAATAACTTAAGGCCTTGTATGCCCTCAACCCTATATAAAAATTAATCAATCCATAAATCCCTAAAAATAAAATAATAAAAATATAATTTATCACCTTCATACTATCCCCCCTTAGAATTTAATCAGCAATAGTTTCATAAAATATACTAAAAAGACATGGAGGATGCCATGAAAATACTTGTTGATGCCGATGCATGTCCCGTTAAAGATATAATAATCGATACAGCTAAAGAATACAATGTTGAAGTTATTATGTTTTCAGATACCAGCCATATTCTCAATTATGATAATTGTAAGATAATCATCGTAGACAAAGGCAGAGATTCTGTAGATTTTGCCTTAATAAATGAAGTATCTCCAAAGGACATAGTCATAACCCAGGATTATGGCGTAGCTGCAATGGCCCTTTCTAAAGAAGCCTATGCTTTAAATTACAACGGCCTAATTTTTAATAAGCATAACATAGACTCCCTTTTAATGCAAAGATATATAGCTTCAAAGGTTCGTAATGCAGGTGGAAAGATGGGGGGCATAAAAAAAAGAAACAAACAAAACGATCTACATTTCAAAAAAAGCCTTGAACTTTTAATCAAACAAATTAAAGGGCCCTAAAGGCCCTATTTTAAATTTGAAACTTCGATTGAATTTTTCATATTTATTTCCTTTGAAACCCCTAAAATATATTTTAAATCCTCACTATTAATCTTTTCATTGTATTTATCCAATCTATCCAATGTAATTGTTTTCACATGAAGTCTTCCCTTTTCATAAAACTTTAGTCTATATACAGGTATTAAATCCAAATCCTTAATATAAGTTCTTTTGTCTTCTTTTTCTAAAGTAAGATTAACAATAAGACCTATATCAGTATATTTGTCCTTTTGATTGGATATAAAATTTCCTAATGAATAATTAAATATTACCCATCTTCCATCTTTAGTTTTATATGCTTCACTTTCCCTTACAACATGTGGGTGATTACCTACTATATAATCAGCCCCTAAATCTGCTATTTTTCTAAAGAGTTCCCTTTCTTTAACAGTAGCATTTCTTATATATTCTGTCCCATAATGTAAATAAACGATGCAAAAATCACAATTACTTTTTATATTTTTTATATCCTTCTCTATTGTTTTTAAATCCAAAATATTAACATATCCAAGCCCACTAGACCTTCCGTTTATAAATTGAGTATAGGCTAAAAAACCAATCTTTATTCCATTGATGTCAAGGATCAGGGCTCTATCTTTTTGATTACCTGCTCCAATACTTTTTATTCCCTTTAAGCTATAATTTTTCAATGTCCCTTTTAATCCGTCAAGACCTGTATCAAGGCTATGATTATTAGCTAAAACTACAGCATCAAAACCAGCCCATTTTAATGCATCTATAGCCTCAATAGGAGAATTAAAATTAGGATATCCAGATGGAGGCAATTTAGTATTTACATTACCTTCAAAATTAAAAACTGCATAGTCAGCTTTACTAATAATGTCCTTAATTTCGCTAAAGGAGGGTTTAAAATCATATCCCTTATTCGTCCTTGCACTGTTTATCTGTGGCTTATGGAAAATAACATCTCCAACCATAACTATTTTTGCTGATTTTTTAGGTTTTTCTACTACTATTTTTTCTTGCTGCTCCTTTAATTTATCTACACCATTACAGGATAGAAATAAAAGCAATGTAGCTCCCGCTAAAAAAAAACTTAAAATTCTTTTCATAACTCTCTCCTTTTTAAAAAAGGAGCTGATTATCAGCTCCTTTATTCTCCCCATCCTTCTGGGAACTCTGCATTATGCCATACATTTTGAACATCATCATTTTCTTCTAATCTGTCTAAAAGTTTTTCAAACTTTTCTGCAGCCTCACCATCTAATGCTACATAAGTGCTTGGTATCATCGATACTTCAGCTGAAGCAAGTTTTATTCCATTGTTTTCTAGAGCTTCCCTTACCTTTGAAAAATCCTCAGGAGAAGTTGTAATTTCATAAGCATCCTCTTCAGAGGAAAAATCTTCAGCACCAGCATCAAGGGCCATCATCATAAGAGAATCTTCATCAATTCCCTCTTCCTTTTCAACTATTATAAGTCCCTTTTTCTCAAACAAGAAGGAAACGCAGCCTGTTGCCCCTAAGTTACCACCAAATTTTTCAAATATATGTCTTACATCACCTGCAGTTCTATTTCTGTTATCTGTTAAAGCTTGAACGATAACAGCAACACCATTTGGGCCATATCCTTCATAAATGATTTCTTCATATGTTACATCTTTTAGCTCTCCTGTTGCCCTTTTAATAGCCCTTTGGATGTTTTCCATAGGCATATTGTTAGCCTTTGCCTTAGCGATAACATCCCTTAATCTTGAATTTGCCTCAGGATTTGGTCCACCTTCCTTAACCGCAACCTGAATTTCTTTACCTATTTTTGTAAAAATTTTTCCTCTAAGAGCGTCTTGCTTACCTTTTCTATGTTTAATATTCGCCCATTTTGAATGTCCTGCCATATTTATTCCCCCTTCTAAGTTAAATTACTATTATTCTTTTACATCACTTGCTACTTGGGACAAATATTTTAGGCATTTCCCTTTTATGCTGGCTCTTTCTATTTAATTCATCGACAATATTTCTAACCCTTTCTGTAGCTTTACCTGTCAATATATATTCATCAAGTTCTTTATAAGTTATACCCATTTCCTTTTCGTCTGTTTGGTTTTCCCAAAGTCCTGCACTTGGAGCCTTGTTTATAATCTCTTCAGGAACATTAAAGTATCTTGCAAGGTCCCAAACCTCATGCTTAACAAAGGATGCAAGCGGAAGGATATCAACTCCGCTGTCACCATATTTAGTAAAATAACCAACAGTAAGCTCACTTTTATTGCCTGTTCCTGCAACAAGGTAATTTAAAAGTGCAGCATGATAGTAGAGCGTAGTCATCCTTAGCCTTGGTTTTATATTGGCAAGGGCAAGTCGGTTTTCATTTCCTGTTGAACCTACAGCCCTTAAAAGCGAATCATAAACTTCATCTAAAACTACTTTTTTATATCTTATGTTTAATCTATCAGCAAGCAACAGAGCGTCCTTTTCATCCTGAGGATTGCTATAGCAAGGCATAATAATCCCTAAGGTATCATCAGGAAAAGCTTTTTTTGCAGCAGCAGCTACAACGGCAGAATCAACCCCACCGCTAAGCCCAAGGACAATTCCCTTTGCATTTGCTTCTTTAACCCTATCCTTTAACCATTCAACCAGCTCATTGGCAACCCTTTCTACATCAAACATCCTAATACCTCCCTGAAGCTTTCTTTTAAGATATTAGCATATTAATGAATAACTTTCAATATTGTAAGGTATAAAAACATCAATAATTAAAAAACTAAACTATAGGTGATATAAATGAGGGATAAGATAAAAATTTATATAATAGGCCTTTTAACAGGAATTTGTAATGGGCTTTTTGGTGCTGGCGGTGGAACTTTATTAGTCCCTGCCATGAACCATATCCTAAAAATAGAACAGCACAAAGCCCATGCAACAGCTATTGCAATAATCCTTCCTCTTTCTATAATAAGCTCAGTTTTTTATATTTCAAAATCCCTTGTAGACTGGAATTTAACCCTTAAAGTTGTGATAGCCAACGTAATCGGAGGATATATAGGTGCAAAAATACTTAATAAATTTACAGATGGAACTTTAAAGCTAATCTTTGGAATTTTTATGATAATCGCAGGAATAAGGATGGTGTTCTTTAAGTGATTATTTTTATAATTAGCTTAATTTCTGGAATTATTAGCGGAATGGGAATTGGAGGAGGGACAATTTTAATACCTGCTCTAATTATATTTTTAAATGTAAAGCAGCAAATTGCACAAAGCACTAACCTTCTTATTTTTGTTCCCACATCCATTGTTGCTTTATATACCCATATTAAACAGGGCAACATAGAAAAAAACGTTTTAAAAATCCTCATCATTTTTGGTATTATTGGTTCAATCATAGGCTCCATTCTTGCCGTTAGTTTAGGCTCAAGCCTTTTAAAGAAAATGTTCGGTATTTTTCTTCTCTTTATGGGAGCCTATGAAATTTATTTAAGCAGAAAAGAAAAGGCTCACCGTCAAAGCTGACGGTAAGCCCTTTAGAACTCCTTCATAACGCAATGTCCGTAAACAACTTCCATTCCAAAACCTTTTGACTTTTCTATTAGTTCTTGGCTTTCTGCACCTGGTTGGAACCATATATATTTAATATTTAATTTATTTGCTTCATCCACATAAGTTCCACCTAAGGCTGGATTTATAACCATATCTACAGCCTCAGGAACCTCTGGTAAGTCTAATAGTGATTTATATGATTTTTCACCATCTACGTCTAGTCCCTTTGGATCCACAGCATATACCCTATACCCCTTATTTTTTAGAAAATTATAGATTTTGTAAGCAAACTTTTCCTTGTTAGATACGCTGCCAACAACAGCCCAAATCTTCTTTTCCTTAAACTCATTAATATTCATGATTCTTGCACCTCCATAATCCTTTCTGCTTCATCTACAAAGACTAAATTATTGTCTGTAACTTTAATTATATCATTTCCCCCCATTATTTCAATTATATCAGAATGAATTTTTTCAAATTCTTCTTCCAAACACACACCCTGTATCCGTATATTTTCCATGTATTCTACATCTAAAATTTTTATATTTTTACTTTGAAGATAATAATTTATCTTCCCATATTTTTCATAGTCTACAATCATAGAAAACTTTATTCCCATTTTTCTTTTTACCTTGCCTGCAGCATCCACACCTTGTTTGCAGGATGCACTATACGCCCTTACAAGTCCTCCTGCACCTAATAGAATTCCTCCAAAATACCTTGTTACAACAACTGCAACATCATTAACATTTTCCCTCTTTAAAACCTCTAAAACTGGTGGTCCAGCAGTTCCTTGGGGCTCACCATCGTCAGAATACCTCATAGATATGCCATTATTAGTTATATAGGCATATACATTATGAGTTGCATCCTTATATTTTTCTTTTATCGAATTTATAAAATCCATGGCCTCTTCTTCGTTTTTTATCCTCTTTATGTTACAAATAAATAAAGACTTCTTTTCCTCAAAGGAAACCTCAACTTGTCTTAAAACTGTCCAATCTTCCTTAAACATCCTCTCACCTCAGAACAAATTTTTGGTAAATGATAAATTATAATGTTGACTAATATAGTTGTATTTTTTAAAAATATATGTTAAGATAAATTAAGCTTAAATTTTATTTAAGGAGGTTTGACCCTATGATTACAAAAGATATGGGTATAATTGAAATAGTTCAAAAATATCCTCAAACAGCTCAAGTTTTTGCTAAATACGGAATGGGCTGTTTAGGTTGCATAGCAGCTAGATACGAAACTCTAGAACAAGGCGCTATGGCACATGGTATCAATCTAGATGCTATGTTAAAGGATCTAAACGAAGCTATAAAAGGCTAATAAATTGCCAGGGGTTACCCTGGCATTTTTATTTCATCAAAAATCTCTTTCAAAATATTTATTCCATTTGTTATATCATCATAATCAGTTTGAGCAAAACTTAGTCTAAAATTGTTACTACTTCTTGAATCGAAATAGAAGGCCCTACCAGGAGCAATCGCAATTCCCCTTTTCTTTGCGTTATAAGCTATTATCGTTGCATCCAATTCAGATTCAACCCAAAAATGAATTCCACCCTTAGGATCTTTAAATCTTATATCCTTTATCTCGCTTAATTTTTCCTTCATTAAGCAATATCTTTTATAATAAATATCCTTAAGATTGTTTAAATGTCTTGTCCACAAACCTTCCCTAAGATATAAATCAAAGGCCCTTTGAATTAAACTTGACGTTGAAATGTCCGTATTTTGTTTTGCAAAAACTAAATTTCTAGATATATTAAAAGGAGATACTATCACTGCAAGTCTAAGTCCTGGCATGAAAATTTTTGAAAAACTTTTAATAAAAATAACTCTATCACAAAAATCAAGAGTCTTTAAAGGTTCATTAGGCTTTTTAGAAAAGTTGATTTCAGTTAAAAAATCATCCTCCAAAATATATGTATTATATTTTAATGCCAAGTTTATAAGTTCCAATTTCTTTTCAACAGTATAGGTTATAGACGTAGGGTTTTGATAATTAGGCATTACGTATATAAGTTTAACTTTTTGCTTTTTTAATACATCCTCAAGTTCATCAAGATCCAATCCATCCTCTTTAAGCGGGATTTCGATAATATTTGCTCCCCTATTTTTAAATATCGCTGCTGCACCTGTATAGGTAGGACTTTCAACTACAATAGCATCATTAAAATTAACCAGCACCTTTGCCACAAGGTCTATTCCCTGCTGGGCACCTGAAACGATGCTAATATTATCTATTTCGCATTCAATTCCGCATTCCTCCAAATATTTCCAAATGGACTCCCTTAGCGGGAAATATCCTTGAGGCTCAACATAATTAAAGGCACTAGCTCCATCCCTATCTAAAATTCTATTTATGACAAATTTAAAATCCTCAACAGGAAAAAGACTGCTTTGCGGTGTTAATGTAGAAAAATTAATTGCTCCGTTGATTTCTTCCCTTTTGGTATTTGTTGCTAAAGGATTTTCTGAAAAAACTTGTATTCTTTCATCATTTTGTTTAGATACAAAAGTCCCACTTCCCACCTTTGTATAGATATATCCCTTTTGTTCTAGAAGTTTATATGCATTAACAACTGTAACGGTATTCACGCTAAGTTTTTTAGAAAGTTCCCTTATTGTAGGAAGCTTTTCATCAGGTTTTATGGCACCTTCCTCAATTAAATTTTTTAAAATCTCATAAAGCTGAATATATTTCGGCTCACTAGAAAACTCATCAAGCTTTATATTTTCATAAAATTTCATAAGACCACCTATTTTCTCATAAAGAAAACTGAAGTAGTTCCTTCGCCAACATGGCTTCCTATTGTTGGACCAATCTCCGATATAACAAATTCTTTAACTTTAAATGTCCTTTCTATTTCTTCCTTAAGTTGCAAACAAAAGTCTAAATTTCTTGAATAATTTAAACCTATTACTTGTTTTTCTATTTCATAACCTCTCTCCTGCATCGTTTCGATCATCTTCTTTATAATTGCCTTTTCTCCCCTTACTTTATCATAGGGAACTATATATCCATTATCAAACTGTAGAATAGGCTTTATATTGAGCAAATTGCCAATAAGAGCCTTAGAACTTGATATTCTTCCTCCTCTTTTTAACATCTCAAGATTTCCAACTGCAAATATATACTCCATCCTATCCCTCATGAAAGTTACTCTATCTATTATTTCTTCCCTTGTTTTTCCTTCCTTGAGCATTAAGGCAGCCTCCCTAACCATAAGGCCATACCCAACAGAAGCACCCTTTGAATCAATAACATCTACATTCTCTTCCCCAAGTTCCTCTCTTGCAACAAGGGCAGATTGATATGTTCCTGAAAGGCCTGAAGAAAAACTAATATATATTATATGATAACCCTCATCTATAAACTTTTTAAATTCTTCTATAAATCTTGCTGGTGTTATCTGAGTAGTCTTTGGAAGTCCCTTAAAGGTTTTTAGCTTTTCATAAAACTCCTCCGTTGTCATAGTTACTCTATCGTAATAAGCCTCATCATCAAAATAAACTATCATAGGGATAATATAAACTCCAAGTTCTTCTGCATAGCTCCTTTCAAGGTCGCAACCGCTATCGGCAATTATTTTTATTTTTTTCATAATCCACCTCCAAATTAATAAACATAATAAACAAGCTCCTCAATGAGCTCCTCTTCTCCATATGTTGTAAAACTTCTCAAGGACTGATTGATTAATCCCTTTTGTGATAAATAATCTAAAAGATAATTCAAGTCTCCATTTAACTGTTTAAATTCAGGAGAATTTTTAATATCATGAATTGATAAAAACTGCTTTTTTTCCTTTAAAAATTCAATTATGGGCATGGCAAGAGTAGAAATATTTTGATCAAGATATTTTTCAATAAAATCAAGAACGGTATATATCTTTTCCTTTAAAGTTTTTTGTGTATTTAATATATTAAAAAGCTTATCTACTTCCTCATCCATACTAACAGCAAAGGATAAAATATCCTTATCGGTTATATATCCCTTTACATTTAACTGTAGCCTAGCAAAATTTGTAATAAGATCTACTATCCATTGAAAGGAAGTTTCATATTTTCCTGTATAGTAGTATTTTCTTGAATAATGTAAACAGTTAAATATATTACATAATATCTCAAGATTTCTAATATTTCTATCCCTATCATAGTAAAACCTTATTGAATTAAATAGATCCTTAATCTCATCATCTAAGCAATAAACTAATTTCCCTGTAAAAAAGGCTTTATGGAAGGTTCCTCCCTTTAATAGGTTGGTATAAGACTTAATAAAAATTTCCTTTGATATATAGTTAACCTGAATAGGGACATCATTGATTTTGCTGTATAAATTCATTAATTTATTTTGTTCCTTGGTTATTACAAAGAAATCTATATCCGATTCCTCCCAAATATCGCCAGATACAATGCTCCCATAAACAATTATAGCAATAACATTGGAATTATTTTTTAACTTACCAAATGCCTTATCGTATGCCTCCTGATAGGATTTTATTAAATTAGTCACATTACCCTCCCCCATAAAATTTTAAAATAAAAAAAATAATGTTTAATTTATTATATAATTATTATCAAATCATTGTAAAGTATTATTATTTTTGAATATTATAAATACCCTCTACATCCCTATAACCACAACTTGGACATAAAATTATATGCTTACAAATATAGCTTGGATCGCCATCGTTAAGATCTGTAATCTCATACGGCAGGTCTGCAGAATAACTGTCATAATAATTCTCAATCCTATCTAAAATCTCCATCCTATTTCCACATAAAGGACATTTCTTATTATAATCAACCAATCCATTGCAAACTGGACAAATCAACATCTTAAACACCCCTTTTCACATTTCTATCAATAATTTTCCCTTACAACATAAAAAAATACACCCCCTAAATTGGGGGTGTATATTACATCTTTTCAAATTCCGATTTTGGAAGTCCACAAAGTGGGCATACCCAATCTTCAGGAATATCCTCAAACCTTGTTCCTGGAGCTACTCCGTTATCCGGATCACCATTTGCTGGATCATAAACATAGCCACATGCTGGGCATAAATATTTGTCCATAAAAATACCTCCTTATTAATAGTTCTTTTCCATATTATAACCCATTTATTTATATTTTCCAACATTATTATTTATTTTTTTCTCAAACTATTTATAGGTGATAATATGAAAATCTTAACCCAAATTTTTATTTTTGTTACAATATTTTTTATGTTACATAATTTTTTGATTAAAACTCAGCTAAAAGCCTTAAATAATATAACTTTTAAAAAAACAAATAGAAAAATATGCATTGTTCTTGTAGATGGGCTGCGCTTAGATTCCATTAAGTATATGCCATTTTTATTAAATATGATAGACTACAAAAATGGAATCCTTTATAATTCAAAAGCTTTTCCTCCAACTTTATCAAGACCAGGTTACGAAAGAATTTTTACAGGCTCGCCAACTAATATAAACGGAATAACAAGAAACTTTCATCCTGTCCCTTCTTTAATTCCTGACATTTTTCTTCTTGCTAAAAGGTCGGGTTATAAAACAGCCCTATCAGGTTACTACTGGTTTATTGAGCTCTTTCCTTATTCATTTAATTACAGATATACCTATTTTAACAATGATTCAAGGGTTTTTAGCAATGCAATAAATATTATAGATAAATATAACCCTGACATATTATTAGTTCATCCAATGGAGGTTGATAAAGCAGGACATAGGCACGGTGCCTTATCACCAGAATACGAAAAATCTTGCGAAAATGTCGATAATAATATTGAATTTCTATGGAAACATATTAAAGATAAAAATTATACATTAATTGTAACATCAGACCATGGCCATAAGGATGAAGGGGGCCATGGTGATGGCAATGTTCGGTGTATCGAAATTCCACTTATAATCATTGATAATGACATCGAGAAACTAAACTTAGTCCCAAAGGATTGGGTATCTCAGCTTGATGTTGCCCCAACAATCTGTGACCTTTTAAATATTCCTAAAAATTCTTTTATGACAGGAACATCCCTTATACAGGGCAACGACAATTTATCAGTCAATTTAGTTATGGATAATAGAATTATAAAGCTAAACAAGAGATTTCCATTAATTTTTGCCTCTTTTACAGCTTTTATTAGCATTATGATAACAAAATTATTTTATTACTTAAGGAATTTATTATAATCTTTCAATAACCTTAATAAAGGATTGGTTAGCATTTAAGATGGTTTCATTCTCCTTTATATCAAGAAGCTTATAATCCTTTAGAACCACTTTACCGTTAATTATCACTGTCTTTATTTCAGAACCGTTAGCAGCATAAACAATATTTGAATATATATCCGTTGGAGGGTTAAGGTGAGGTTTATTAAAATCGATTAATATTATATCTGCCAAAAAACCCTCCTTAATTTTTCCAAGTTTATCCTCCATACCTATAGCCTTTGCTGCATTTACCGTTGCAAGCTTTAAAGTATCATAGGCGCTTAATGCTGTAGCATCATTGAAGCTGAGTTTTTGAAGAAGGGATGCAGATTTCATTTCATCTATCATATTGAGATTATTATTGCTGGATGCTCCATCAGTCCCTAAAGCTACATTAATTCCATTTTCCATCATCTTTACAATAGGTGCTACACCGCTTGCAAGCTTCATATTGCTTTGGGGGTTATATACCACAGTAAAATCATAATTCTTAACCATAATAATATCATCATCATTTAAGTAAACACAGTGGGCTGCAATAACTTTGTTTTCATCATAAAGTCCGGCATCTTTACAAACCTCAAATGGAGTTTTATTATACTTTTCCCTTATTATGTTTACCTCATCCTTGGTTTCAGCAATGTGAATATGAATAGGTAATTTGTAGTTTCTTGCTATTTCCCCAACCTTTTTTAAAGTTTCAAAGGAACATGTGTATGGTGAATGGGGAGCAATAAATATCTTGATTAAATCATCCTCTTTAAATTCATCATATAAACTTAGCGTCTCATCGATCTGCCTTTCCCACATATCCCCAATTATTGGGCTTCCTAAAAATCCCCTGATGTTTGCCCTTCTGCAGGCCTTTGCAATTGTATCCTCTCTAAAATACATATCTACAAATGATGTAGTTCCGCTTTTTATCATTTCTATAATTCCTAAGAGGGCACCGTTATATATATCTTCCTCAGTTAACCTAGCTTCAAAGGGCCAGATTTTTTCATTTAACCATCTCATTAGGGGCAGCCCCTCTCCATAGCCCCTAAGGAGGGTCATAGGAATATGAGTATGGCAATTTATAAAACCTGGTAGTGCTACACAGCCCTTTCCATCTATAACCTCAAAATTATCCCTTTCTCCTTCATAAACTCCTTCTTTAACCTTTACTATCTTGTTATCTTCAATATAAATATATCCTTTAGGGATAATATAATCTCCTTCCATTGTAATTACTTTTATATTCTCTATTAATAATCTTTTCATCATAACCCTCCTTTTTGGCTTTTATATAATTATATTCGTTATATTCAGAATTTTCAATTAAAATAAAACAAAAAAAATTTAGGGGTGGTTATTTACCACCCCACTGGCTGCCGAGGTAGGACTCGAACCCACGATTGCCTGATCCAGAGTCAGGTGCCTTACCAACTTGGCTACTCGGCATCATCACTTATTATTATAGCAACTTTTTTTAAAATTTCAATATCAATTATATCATTAATTTAATATTTTTATTCATATAAATTAATAAAAATCCCTATGGTGATATAATGAAAAATGAAGTTCCATATCAAGTTCCAAATCCTACTGATGTTGAAAGGCATGCTATTTTAAGATTTTTCCTAAAATCAGATAATCGTGAGGAGGATTTTCATGAAATAATAAAGCTTCTTTCACCTCCACCAAACATTGAAAAAATCGCATCCAAAGAGCAAGGGAAAAAATTTAAAGTAGCCATTATAGGCGCAGGCCTTTCAGGACTTTGTGCTGCCTATGAACTTAATAAAATAGGATGCGACATTACTATTTTTGAAGCCTCAAACAGAATAGGAGGAAGAGTTAAAACCCACTTTTTTGACAAGTCCAAAAATCAATATGGCGAGCTTGGTCCTATGCGCATTCCACCCTCCCACGAAACAACATGGCACTATATTAATGAATTTAAACTCAGAACCATCCCCTTTATAAGTAAAAGCACATCCTCTTTATTTTTTGTTAGAAATTCATATGCAATTAATAATCCAGTTAGCATAATGGAAAATATATATCCACAATTTGATCTTCCTGATAGGGAGAAAAAAAGAACTCCAGATGAACTAATCGGAAAACTATATAAAAAATATTTCTTTAGCCTTTCAAAGGAAGAAAGAAAGGAACTTTTGCAAATTAAGAGGGATTATTCTAAAAAAATAAAAGAAATTCAAAGCATTTCCTTAAGACAAGGATATGAAAATGTTGGCCTTTCCCAAAATGCTATTTCTTTAATTAGCAATATATCTGCCCTAGAGGGGGATCTTATTAATATAAGCCTCATTGAAATTTTAGCAGAATACTATACATTAGACTTTTTATATACCTACACTATTAAAGGAGGAATAATAAATCTTCCCCTTGCCTTTTATAATCAACTTATAAATTCTAAAGGTCCTGGAAAAGTTAATTTTAGACTTCATAGCCTTGTTAATTCTATAATCCAGTCCCCTTACGATGGTAGAAAAATAATTTTGGAAATATTAGACCTTAACGACAACAGCTATTTTTATAACGATTTTGATTTTGTGATTTGTGCTATTCCCTTTTCAAGCCTAAGAAGAATAAAAGTCAACCCACCATTTACCGTTAGAAAAATGCAGGCAATAAATGAACTTAATTATGAAATAGGCCAAAAAACCTTCCTCTATCTAAAGGAAAGATTTTGGGAGAGGGATAAAAACAACCCCTTAAGTGGAACAACATTAACAGATCTTATTACAATATTAACAGTTTATCCCTCAGATCATTTAGTTCCTATTAAAGGTGAATTATTTAAGTATAAACTAAAAGAAAATACATCATATAAAGAGCCCGGAACACTACTTGCCTCCTACAACTGGAATCAAAATGCCGTAAGACTTGGAAAAGAATACGAAAACTTAAGGATTACAGAAATAATAAGATCTATAGAAAAAATACACAAACTTCCAGAAGGATATATGGATAATAATTTGATAGATTATACCTACATCCTTTGGTCAGAGGTTCCCTTTATATGGGGAGGAGTTTGCTTTATGCTTCCAAATCAAAAAGAACTATTCCTTTATGATTCTACAACCCCAGAAATGAATGGAAGGGTTCATTTTGCAGGTGAGCATGTTTCAACTAAGCACGGATGGATGCAGGGTGCCCTTCAATCAGGGATGCTAGTTGCCAACAATATAGCTAAACTTATAAGGGATAATGATAAATAGGCACAGAAAATTCTGTGCCTATTCTACTTCAAATTCCTTTATCCTACCATAAACATCTTTAGTGGTATTTATACATACAAGTATCCCCTCTTCTGTATATTCTTCCTTTTCAATGCAGTTATTTTGATGCAGATAAGAAACAACTTTAGTATCAGAATATGGAATCAATAGTTTTGCCCTTATCATATCCTTGTAAACATTATCTTGAATAACCTTTAGAAGGACATCTAAATTGGTTCCTTCAACAGCCGATATTTCAACAACATCCTTAAATTTACCCCTTAAAATCTCTAAACTTTCACAATCAGCAATATCCATCTTATTTAAAACAAGAATTTTTCTTTTATCTCCCGCTCCTATTTCCTCTAAAACTGAATTTACGACCTTTATTTGAGCTTCAGCATTTTTATTTGAAGCATCAACTACATGTAAGATAAGATCGCTATAAATTATCTCCTCAAGGGTGGATTTAAAGGCCTCAACAAGTTCATGGGGAAGCTTCCTTATAAACCCAACTGTATCTGAAATTAAAACGTCTTTACCGTTAGGAAGATTAACAAGCCTTGTTGTAGTATCAAGGGTTGCAAAGAGCATGTTTGCTTCAAAAACCTTTTCCTTATCAACCCCTGCAATTTCACAAAGCTTATTTCTTAAAGTAGATTTTCCTGCATTAGTATAACCTACTATTGAAACTACAGGAATTTCATTAGAAAGCCTCTTTTCCCTTTGAACCTGCCTTGTATTTCTTACAGCCTCCAACTCCTTTTCCAAATCATTGATCCTTCTCATTATATGCCTTTTGTCGATTTCCAGCTTCTTTTCTCCAGGTCCCCTTGTTCCAATTCCTCCACCTGTTCTCGAGAGCATGGCTCCAAAGCCTGTTAATCTTGGCAATCTATATTTTAGCTGTGCAAGTTCAACCTGAAGCTTTCCTTCCTTCGACTTTGCCCTTTGGGCAAAAATATCAAGGATTAAGGCTGTTCTATCTATAACTTTACATCCTAAAATTTCTTCAAGATTTCTTATCTGTGCAGGGCTTAATTGATCGTCAAAAATCACCGCATCAGCCATTAGGCTTTGTCTTAAAAGGCTAATCTCCCTTGCCTTACCACTTCCTATATATGTGGCAGGATCAATTTTACTTTTTTTCTGATATAATTTAAAAACCACCTCTGCTCCTGCGGTTTCAGCAAGTTCTTTAAGCTCCTCTAATGACTCTTCAACGGTATATAAATCATCGTTTCCTGCTGCAACCAATATAACCTTTTCCTTAGCTTTTTCCTCCAGGATAAATACTCTTTCCTCTAATTTTTCCTCAACTTCCCTAATAAGTTTTAATGCATCAATCGACTCAATAATCCCTGCTTCATAGGGACCTAATATATCAGCTCTTTTAGAGAGCATTCCATCAATAACACTTATAAGGCCTATCGAAAAATCTATAGGTTTTCCTTCATTAACTCCAACGGCTACCATCATATCAAATCGTAAACTAACCAGTGCCGTTATATCTACAACTGAAAGTTCCCCCTGCCCTGATGGATGGGTATGGATACATCTTATCCCAGATAGGCCTCCTTCTTTTCGTTTTTCAAATATTTCTTCAAGATTTACAGTTTCACTATCACCAATTGCTATATCTACTATTTTACCCCGTCTATTTATATATATAGAAATTTCTCTTTTTAATTCCCAAGAAATCCTTGATAAAACATTTAGGATATCCTTAGAAATTATTAAATTTTTATCTAAATCAATTTCAAACAAAGCCTCTAATTCATTTATATAAGATTTTTTTACTCCTTCTAAATTACCTCTTATCATATCATCACCTCGCTAAATAATTATACATTAATATATTGCTAGAAACAACCAAGACGCCTTGACAAAACATTAACTTTAACTTATATTAAATGATAACAATCTTCGTTAATGGAGGGAATAGGATGGAGTTAATAAATAAAAAAGAAAACATTTTAATAAGTTCAGATGAAATTGCACAAAAAGTTTCTGAACTTGGCAAAAAAATTTCCGAAGACTATAAAGGAAAAAAACTTTATGTTTTGTCACTACTTAGAGGTAGTTTTATATTCACTGCAGACCTTGTAAGACATATAGATGTTCCTGTTAAAATAGGGTTTATGGCAACATCTAGTTATGGACATGGTGAAACCAGCAGCGGTCAAGTAAAGATAGTTCAAGATATAGCAGACGATGTAGAAGGCTACGATGTTTTAATAGTTGATGATATCGTTGATACAGGCATAACTATGAAATTCGTTATGGAATATATCAAATCTAAAAACCCTGCAAGTGTAAAGTCCTGCGTGTTACTCGACAAGCCAGAAAGAAGAAAAGTTGAACTTGTTCCTGATTACTGCTGTTTTACAATTCCCGATGTTTTCGTTGTTGGCTACGGATTAAACTATGGCGATTATTACAGAAATAAGCCTTATATATTCAATTGGGAATAATTAGGGGCACCGTCCGGTGCCTTTTATTTTGAAATTTTAAAAATAATATTGACAAAATTAAATTATAGTAATATTATAATAGTGTAGACACCCCCCTGGGGTATAGTGAGTAAACAAAGCTTAATATAGAGGAGGAATATATTATGGTAATTCATGTAACAGATGCTGATTTCAATGAAAAGGTTTTAAACTCAGATAAAGCTGTATTAGTAGATTTTTGGGCTGAATGGTGCGGACCTTGCAGAATGATAGCTCCAGTTGTTGAAGAAGTTGCTGAAAACCTTAAGGATAACCTTGTTGTTGCAAAACTAAACGTAGATGAAAATCCTATGACTGCTTCACTTTACGGTATTTCAAGCATCCCTACCCTTGTTCTATTCAAAGATGGCAAGCCATTGGGTAAAATAGTAGGATTTAGACCAGCAGCTCAAATTGAAAGTGCTATTAAAGGAGCTTTAGGACTATAATGTTCGATGTAGCTATAATAGGCAAAGGCCCGGCTGGCATTTCAGCTGCTGTTAATGCCTTTGCCAGAAACAAAAGCGTTGTTATATTCGGGGGCGATAGCAAAAAAGTTTTGCTTAGCCCCTCTATTCCTAATTACCCTGGCTTGCCAGAAATATCTGGAAAGGATTTAATGGAAAGGCTTAACGAGCATCTAAAGTTAACTAATGCTACAATAATAAATAAAACCGTAATCGCAGTTTATGCTATGGGCAACTATTTTTCAATTCAAGCAGAAAACGATTTTTATGAAGCAAAATCAGTTATCCTTGCTACAGGCGTCGATTTTAAAAAATCTATAGAAAACGAAGATACATTCCTTGGAAACGGGGTAAGCTACTGTGCAACCTGTGATGCCCCTTTATATAAAGGAAAGGTTGTAGCAGTTGTTGGATATAATCATGAATCCCTTGAAGAGGCTAATTTTTTAGCTGAAGTTTGCCAAAAGGTATATTTTATCCCAATGTTTAAAGGTGACTTCAAATTCAATGAAAATGTTGAAATAATTAATGACAGTCCTATAAAATTTGAAGGATCCTTAAAGGCTGAAAAACTAATACTTAAAAACAACTCAATAGAAGCAGATGGTTTCTTTGTATTAAAGGACAGCCTACCCCTTACAAGCCTTGTGCCTGGCCTTGAGGTTGACGGTCCCCATGTTCTTGTAGATAAAAGGATGGAAACAAACATTAAAGGGCTATTTGCCGCCGGAGACATAACAGGTAAACCCTACCAAGTAGCAAAGGCTATAGGGGAAGGACAAATAGCTGCATTAAATGCTGCTGAATACCTAGATCAAAAAAAATGATGAGGAACTTCCTCATCATTTTTTAATATTATACTCCTGAATATCCTTAGGTGGATTTTCTGTTTTTATCTCAGCATAAGTATCCGGAACCTTTCCTACTATTATGCTCTCAGCAATAGGAATGCTGGAAGTTACAGTAACACTATTCCTTGCAAGAGGAATAATTACCTGAACAGTTGCAGAAACATCTAAGTAAACAATATGCCTTGTTTGGTTTATTCCTGCCGATGAAAATTCAGTCCTATAGGAAGTTAACACAGAACCTACCGGCCTCATTTTAAAGGGTATCCTTGGACCATAATTTGATAAAATCTCTATCCCTGTTAAAACAGCAAGTGGAATTTCCACCCTTCTTTCCTTTATATCGCCAATCCTTTTCTGAACTTCAAGGGCTATTTGAGAACCTAAAATATTTAATTCCACCGTATTCGCCTGAATCATAACAACATTTCCATCCTTATCAGTTTTAACCGACATAATATCGTCATAGGATATCTTATTCCCAAACTCAAATTTAACCGTATTGTTTATAGTTTCTACCGCTGTCCTTCTAGCCTCCTGATCACAATAGGCAATCAAGGTCGGCCTTAAAAAATAATTAAGATAAATCAAAAACAACGTCGCAAAAGTTAAAAGAAGCATCAAATATAATATTAATTTTATTTTAATAGTCCTATATCTTTTCTTCATACAAATCAACCTTAATATTGCTATTTAATTATATGTTTTTCTCAAAAAAAATATTAAAGGACGCAATGCGTCCTTTATGCTACTGACTGGCTATCAAGATTTTCAATCTCATGTATGCTGATTTGTCTCGTGTGCTGCGTATGAGCCCATTCCTTTTTATTCTTATCTATTATTCCTTGTATTGTTATCGGAAGCCATGTTAATGTATAAACTCCATATAGTAAATACCATAAAAATACCTTTAAAGCTGTCTTGCCTTCAAACTTAGCTAAAATTAGTATAAATGAACCTAAAAATATCGTATGGGCAAGCATTATATATATAAGCTTTGAATCAGGATCAAACATATAGTCAAATAAGAATATATTCAATGAATAAAGCGAAAAATAAACTAATAACTTCTTAGACAATTTATTTTCTAAAAACATTACAAAGGGTGTAAATAAAAATTGAAATACCGAAAGCAATTTCCAAACAATTGGCGAGAATAAATAGCTTATTATAAAAATATTCATCCCATCCGCGCTATAGCTTTGAAGGAAGGTTAAAATTGTTGATAACCCAAGTGCAACTATCATAAATGGCTGAATAGTATACAAAGCACAGTCAAAGGCTACAAAATCCCTGTCTTTAATGGCTTTTTTCATTAACTTAAAGAAAAACCTCGAAGCTACATCAGCAAATCCTTGCATCCATCTTTTTCTTTGCCTCCAAGATTGCTTTAAAGTTAAAGGTTTTTCATCATAAACAACCGCGCTATGAGCCCAGCCTACCTTCTGACCATTTAAAACCAATTTACATGTAAATTCTAAGTCTTCAGTAAGACATGTAGCACCCCATCCAATCTCCTTTAAAACTTCCATATCTATGCAAAATCCTGTTCCACCAATTTGATTAGATAATCCTAAATTTGCCCTTGCAAGCTGGAAAAGTCTGTTGGCAGTCCAAAAGGATATTGAATAGGATTCTGATATCCAGGAATCATGGGGGTTTTTGCTGTCTATGTATCCCTGAACGACCTTATACCCCTCTTTTAATTTCCTATTGAGTTCCTTAAGAAAGTTCCTAGATGCTAAATTATCGGCATCAAAAACCACAACTGCATCGTATTTCTTACCCATTTGAAACAAAATGTTAAACATCCATTCAAGGGCATATCCTTTACCTTTTTTTGTAGTATCAAATCTTTCATAAACTATAGCACCGTGCTTTCTTGCAATATTTGCTGTATTGTCGGAGCAGTTATCTGCTATTACATATATATCATATAACTCCTTTGGATAATCAAGCATTTTAAGGCTATCCACAATATTACCTATAACCATTTCTTCATTATGGGCAGCAACTATAAGAGCAAAGGATTTTTCAGGTTCTGAATTTGAATTATTATCCTTTTTTCTATAAAGTCCAAATAACGATATAATAAGATAATACAGTGTAACAATAAAAACACCTACTTGAAAGAAAAAGGTTAAGTTGTAAATCATTTCCTTCATGTTAATTCCTCCATAACTTATTCTGTCTGTTAATATTTTTTGTTTAACCTTTGTTGAATTATACTAATCAAAAACTCCATATCATATTATAAGCCCTTCTTTAGTCCTTCAAAAGTCTGCCTTCGCAATGTTTATAATTTATTTACAAAATGGTAATAAATTGTCCAAAATAATGTATGTGGATAAAAATGTCCACATTTGTTATAATTATTTTAATCAAGCTTTTGCATTCAAGGAGGTTTACTATGGCTGAAAAAAGGAAAAGTAAACGAAAAAACAAAAAAAGAGGCGTATTGAATATATTGTTGATAATATTCCTTTTTATATTCCTTTTTATTTTTGCAGCAGGGATTGGAGTTGCAATTGCAGTTATAAAATCTGCTCCTGAAATTGACGCCAACATACTTGATAACTTAAAGCAGAGCAGCAGAATATATGATAAAGATGGAAACTTTATAGAGGACTTTTCTGATGTTCAAAACAGAACAGTAGTTCCCCTTAAAAAAATACCAAAACATGTTCAGCATGCTTTTATTGCAATTGAGGATGAAAGATTTTATAAACATCACGGAATCGATCCAAAGAGAATATTTGGAGCTTTATGGTATGATATTAAAACAATGTCTAAAGCTCAAGGTGCATCGACAATAACACAGCAGCTTATTAAAAACATCGCTTTATCACCAAAAAAGGATTTTTCAAGAAAACTACAAGAAATGTATCTTGCTATTCAGCTGGAAAGGAAACTTAGCAAGGATCAAATTCTTGAAGGCTACTTAAATACAATATATCTTGGCGGAAGTGCCTATGGCGTCCAAGCTGCTTCAATGTTTTACTTTGGAAAGGATGTAAACGAACTTACAATTGCTGAAGCTGCATTAATTGCAGGGCTCACTCAAAGCCCATATAAATACTACCCCTACAGCAAAAAAAATCAGGAAAATCCAAAGACATATTTAGATAGGCAGCAAACAGTTCTTAAAAAAATGCTAAAGCAGGGGTATATTACTCAAGAGCAATACGATGAAGCGATAAACCAAAAACTTGTTTTTAAAAGCAAGGAATCCCCAAACACAATGAAATATCAGTGGTTTATAGAACCCGCAATTGATGAGATTGCAAAGGACATGGCAGACAAGCTAAATATAACAGAAAGTGAAGCAAAGCAAAGGTTAAGAACTGGAGGATATAACATATATCTTACAATAGACACCAAAATTCAAGAAGCCGCAGAAGCTGTAATCAATGACGATAGTTTCTTTAAACAATTTAATTTAAAACCCTATGCTTCAACTGAAAATTCTCCAAAAGTTTCACAACCTCAAGCAGCTGCAGTTATAATGGACTATTCTACAGGTGAAGTTAGGGCGATAGTTGGCGGACGTGGACCTCATCCATTAAGATCCATGAATAGGGCAACAGACGTAAAAAGGCAGCCAGGTTCAGCAATAAAGCCACTATCAGTTTATGCTCCAGCTATCGATACGCAGCTTGCAACTGCCGCAACCATAATTGAAGATAGTCCCTTCTCACAGGAGCTTTTGGCTGCAACAGGAGGATGGGAACCTAAAAACTACGATAATTCCTATAGAGGAAATGTAACGGTAAGAGAAGCAATTACGCGTTCTATAAACGTTGTAGCAGCTAAACTTTTACTCCAATTAGGAATTGGAACATCCGTTGATTATCTGCAAAATAAATTTCATATATCAACCATAAAAAACTCTGACAAATACGTAGCACCACTTTCCCTTGGTGGTCTTACAGAGGGAGTCTACCCAATTGAAATGGCTGCAGCCTATGGAGTGTTTGGAAATAAAGGAATTTACTCAGAACCTATCCTTTACACAAAGGTTACTGATAGATACAATAACATAATTGTGGAAAGAACCTCTACACAATCAAGATCAATATCAAGTCAAGCTGCTTATATTATGCTTGATATGATGAAGGATGTTGTTAGAAAACCTTACGGAACAGGTGGAAGGGCAAGGTTTGGTTCAATGCCTGTTGCAGGAAAAACAGGAACCACTTCAGACTATACTAACGTTTGGTTCTGCGGTGTAACGCCATATTATTCCGGTGCTGTATGGATAGGCCACGATAAGCCCAATACATCTATTCCTGGACTTAAAAGCTCCCTTGCAGCAAAATTATGGGGAGAAATAATGAAAAGAGCTCATGAAGGCTTAAAAGTAGTTGATTTTGAAAGGCCAAGTGGAATAGTATATGAAAAGGTATGTTTAGATTCAGGAAAATATCCGACAGATTTATGTTTTAATGATCCAAGGGGAAATAGAGTTGTTACTGAGATGTTTATAGACGGAACTCAACCTGTTGAATTGTGTGATTACCATGTAAATATCGTCCCTGAACCAGATATAACAACGCCGGAAAATCCCAGTAATCCACAGGATAATGGGGGGCAAAATCAAGAAACGCAAAATCCAACAAGTAATCCCACCGACCAAAACCAATCCCCTCCTCAAGAGGGTCAAAACCCGCAGCAAACCAATCCAACGCAACCCAAGCAATAGGCCTTTTAGGCCTATTGCTTTTTTAATTTATTTTTCAGCTCATAAAGCTTAATTACCTCTTCTAATGCCTTTGTAATTATCGGCGCACCAAATTCAACATCGTCTGAACCTTCCATCTTACCAGGATCTCCTACTCCTACTACTGGAATATCATATCTACTTAAAACATCCACCGTATCTCCCTTAATTATCTTATCATCCTTTGGGTTACCATCCTTATCAACCGCCTGATGAGTAACATTACCATTCCTATCTATAGAAACATCCACTTCAACGCCAGTTACCTTACTGGTATTTGAAGCTACTGCAACTGCTCCAATTACTTCAACTTCATTTGAATTCAGAATATACTCCATCGCCTTTTCACCATCACCCTTATGGGTGTTGCCCCTATCATCTACCATCACAATTACAGGATCATGCTTTGCTTCCTTGATAAGATCGACTATTTCCTCTCCCGATAATATAGTTGGATTTCCAGCTGATCGTGATATTACCCTTGCACCAATATTTTGTGCTGCTGTTTCTATAGCCCTTTGGGCCATTAAGTCTCCATCCGTAACTATTATTACCCTTTTTTTCATTTAATCAACTCCTAATTTTTTGTCTTTGGATTAAACAATAGAGCCATAATATATCCAAAAAAAATTGCAGCAGCAATTCCAGCAGACGTTGCCTTGACTCCTCCTGTAAAAGCTCCAATTAATCCATACTTTTCAACCTCTCTAATTGCACCTTTAGCAAGGCTGTATCCAAATCCAGGAAGTGGAACTGTAGCTCCTGCTTTACCTATTTTAACAATGGGTTCATATACTCCAATAGCACCTAATATTACACCTGCAGTAACAAAATAAACCAAAATCCTCGCAGGAGTTAAATTAGTTTTATCCATAAGTATTTGAGCAATCAAGCAGATACTTCCTCCAACTAAAAAGGCCCATATATAGTCCATCATGGCATAATACTCCTTTCAATTGTTATAGCATGTGCTATTCCCGGAATGGATTCACCCTGTTGGGTGCTGGTTGGGCTTAAAAGAGCTCCTGTAGATACTATCATTATCCTATTGAGATTTCCATTTATTAATTGCTTATATATATATCCTCCAAATACAGATGCAGAACAGCCACATCCACTTCCTCCTGCATGAACATCTTGGGTTGTAAGGTCAAATATCTCTATTCCAGCATCTGTAAACTTTGTTGTGATATCATATCCATTTTGCTTTATAATATCAGCTGCAATTTCTCTTCCAATTTTAGCCAAGTCTCCGGTCATTATAAGGTCATAATCAGCTGCAGTAAATCCAGTATCCTTAAGATGTCTTAAGATAGTATCAGCTGCAGCCGGTGCCATTGCCGCCCCCATGTTATTGGCATCCTTTATACCAAAATCTACAACTCTTCCTGTGGTAATATAAGTGATGTAAGGTCCACCGCCTTTACTGCCTAAAACTACCGCTCCTGCTCCGGTAACTGTCCACTGAGATGTTGGCGGTCTTTGATTCCCATGTTCTAAGGGGAATCTAAACTGCCTTTCTGCTGATGAAAAGTGACTTGAGGTTGCAGCAATTGTAATATCGGCAAATCCTCCATCCACCATCATTGCAGCAAGGCTCATAGCCTCAGTTAAGGTAGAACATGCACCGTATAGACCAAAAAAGGGGATGCCAAGTTCTCTTGCAGCAAAGCTTGAAGAAATTATTTGATTAAGAAGGTCCCCTGCAAAAAAGTAATCAACCTGGTCTGGCGATAAGTTTATTTTATTCATAGCAAGCCTTACTGCTTCTCGCAGCATTTTTGACTCTGCCTTCTCCCAAGACTTTTCACCAAAAAGGTCGTCCTCTAAAACGATATCAAAATAATCCTTTAAAGGTCCCTCTCCTTCCTTAGGTCCTACTATAGTTGCAGTAGATAAAATAGACGGCGGATTTTTTAGCTTTATAGTATGAAGGCCTATCTTTTTTTCTGCCATATGCTTCACCTCGCAAGCATTTTAACAAGATAATAAATTATACCAACAATAATAGATGAAGAAATCCCATAAACTAAAATAGGTCCTGCAATAACAAACATTTTAGAACCTACACCAAAAATATATCCTTCCCTTTTATATTCCATTGCAGGCGATACTATTGAATTAGCAAAGCCAGTAATTGGAACGATAGATCCTGCTCCTGCATACTTTCCTATATTATCATAAACCCCTAATCCAGTTAAAAATGCACCTAAAAAAACCATGACTGTAGCTACATAGTATCCGACATCATCCTTTGAAATTCCAAAGGATAAAAACAAATTCATAAAAAACTGACCTACATCACAAATAAGACCTCCAACTACAAAGGCAAAAATAGCATCCTTGATAAGGGATGACTGGGGAACTTTTTTCTGAACTAACTGCTGATATATATTTTTTATTTCATTTTCCTTGCGTTTTTCCATACTATCACCTTACTTCCTTTATCTTTTCATTTTCTCCTACTATAAAGGAGTTAAGGTCTATTTTATTTTTATCATAATCAAACCTTAAAAGTTTATCCTCCTTTTGCCTTACCGTTGAAACATCGCTTCTTTTATGATTATTAAACATAAAACCACCTCCGACTACTAAATATTTTTCCCATCCATAAAAAAAAAATACAAAAAATAAACCCGGCAATAGCCAGGTTACTTTAACGACTCTTTTATGTAATTCAAAACCTTTTTTTCAATCCTTGAAACCTGCACCTGGGATATCCCAAGCATTTTAGCAACTTGACTTTGGGTTAGATCTTTAAAATATCTCAAGATTATTATTTGTCTTTGTTTAGGTTCAAGTTTATCTATAACTTCCTTTAAGGCAATTTTGTCGATGTGATCCCCTTCTGAATCCTCATCTTCACTTATTCTATCTATCAAAAGTATCGGCGAACCATCATCCTGATGAATTGTATCATATAAATATTCAGGACCGCTGATGCTCTCAAGGCTCAAAATTACATCTTCAGTAGTTATACAAAGCTCCTGAGCAATTTCTTCAATCGTTGCTTCCCTTCCCAATTCCTTAAAAAGCTTTTCCTTGGTCTGCTTAACTTTTTTTGCAGTATCCTTCATACTCCTACTAAATTTAATAAACCCATCATCCCTCAAATGCCTTCTAACTTCGCCCAAAATCATCGGAACTGCATAGGTTGAAAACTTTACATTTTGTTCTACTTTAAAGTTTTTAATAGCCTTAACAAGGCCTATACATCCAATCTGAAAAAGATCCTCATATTCAAATCCCATATTTACGAATCTTTTTATAACAAGGTTAACTAATCCTAAATTATTTTTAACTAAAATATCCTGGGCTTCTTTATCCCCATTTTGACTTCTAAGTATCAATTGATAAACTTCCTCTTGATTATCCATCAATTTTGTGGGCGAATCGTTCTGCATATGAATTCCCCCAAAATCATAATTGTTTAAACTCTTTTGTCATTATAATTCTCGTTCCCTTTCCAGGTTCTGATTCTACCTCAAGGGAATCCATAAAGGTTTCCATAACAGTAAATCCCATTCCTGATCTTTCAAGTTCGGGCCTTGATGTATAAAGGGGTTGTCTTGCAAGCTCAACATCTTCTATTCCCTTTCCATAATCGATAACCTCAACAGTCAATTTCCTTCCCTCTATTTTGCACTTTAAAACAACTGTTCCTTGAGTATTTTCATATCCATGAATAATAGCATTAGTGACAGCCTCAGAAACAGCAGTCTTAACATCAGAAAGCTCCTCTATAGTAGGATCAAGTTGTGATGCAAAGGCAGCCACAACAACTCTTGCAAAGGCCTCATTTTGAGATTTACTTGGGAATTCTAATTTCATTTCATTTTGAAACATTTTACTTCCCCCTTTTAAAATTCCAATAAAGCTTTTTGTAAGTTATCATATTCTTTAATAATTTTAAAAAGCCCCCCAAGTTCAAATATCTTTTTAATATGGGGCCTTAAGTTAATTATAGCAACTTTTCCATTAAAATCTTTAACTTTTTTGTATCTTCCTATTATTACTCCAATTCCCGAGCTGTCCATAAAGTTTACTCCCGCAAAATCAAAAATCACCTTATTAAGCCCAGTTTCATCTATTTTATTATCAATTTTTATTCTAACTTCCTCAGCTGAATGATGATCAAGCTCCCCCATAAGCTTTACTATAAGAACATCATCTTTTCTTTCAAAAATAAGCTGCATCCAAATCCCCCCAAATTAAAACTTACAGTATATATATTCTATAAAAACCATTAATTTCCTTCTTATTTCAAAAAAATAATTTACCCAAAAGGGTAAATTATTTATTACTTCTTTCTAAATTTCATAAGATAAACTGCCAAAAAGATAACTACAATTACCAAACCCAAAATAGCAGGATTTTGTAAAAAGGTTACTGATTGATATAATGTTAAAAGTCCAAAGGCAATGAAGATAATTCCTGCACCAATTTTTATATAATGCTCAGGCATTTTTTGAACTGCAAACCTTCCAAATAAAAACCCTATGCTATCGGCTATAAACATACCTATTACAGAACCTATTAAAACTGATACAGGACTCTTTAACTGTGCTGCAAGGGTAAAGGCCATGATTTGAGTTTTGTCGCCAAGTTCAGCAAGAAAAAAAGCCAAAGCGACAACAATAAAATTAGGTAGTTTAAATTTAGTCTCCTTGATTTCCTCCTCTTCTTCCTCTTCATCCCTCAAAGTCATAAATCCAAAGGCTAAGAATAAAGCTCCTGCAATAATCTGAACTAAATTCATCGGGATAAGATTTCCTATGCTGCTACCCAATAAAACAGCAATAATATTTAAAAGAACAGTAGCGATAAAAATTCCAACTGCAGCATCCCTTACTTTATATTTACTTGCAAGAGCTGCTGCAAGAAGCTGGGTTTTATCTCCCATTTCAGCAATAAGGACAAAAAATAACGTTTTGATAAGTGCCATACTATCCCTCCTGTCATTATTTTTTACAAAATAAAAGACCTTTAACACAATGCCAGAGCATTGTGTTAAAGGTCTCGCTTGCATTACGCCGATAAAGCCAGGCCATAAGGCCAGTATGTTGACTTTATCAACCCTTTCGGGCAGCTACTCCCCTTTAACATAGATTTAACTTCTGGAAATATTATAATATATTTTTCCTTAAAAGTAAATATAATAATTTTATAAGGTTTCTCTTGATAAGCAGTAAAATAAATGTTAAAATCCTATATTGTATAGATTAACAGAGGGAGGAAAATGAAAATATGGAAATGTGGCTTAAGGAAATGCAAATCGAAGGCGCTGCTATGACCTACAAGGTAAAAGAAACATTAGTTAGAAAAAAGACTCAGTATCAAGACCTTGCAATAGTTGACACAGATGTATTTGGAAGAATGCTCGTCCTTGACGGTATAGTTCAAACAACAATTAAAGATGAGTTCGTTTATCATGAAATGATAACACACATTCCTCTCTTTACACATCCAAATCCAAAGAAGGTTTTGGTTGTTGGCGGTGGAGATGGCGGTGCAATTAGAGAAATATTAAAGCATCCAAGCGTAGAAAAGGCTGTTCTTTGCGAAATCGATGGAGATGTTATAGAAGAATGCAAAAAATATCTTCCTGAAATAAGCTGTGCCCTTGATGATCCAAGATGCGAAATATTTGTTGGTGATGGTATACAATACGTTAAAGAACATAAAAATGAATTTGATGTTATTATAGTAGACTCAACAGACCCATTCAGCATTGCTGAAGGATTATTCGGTGGAAACTTCTATAAAGACATATACAACGCATTAACAGAGGATGGTATATTTGTTGCTCAAACTGAAACTCCATTCTATTTACCGGAAACAGTAAAGAAGGTATTCAATGATGCAAGAAACATATTCCCAGTAACAAAGCTATTTATGGCTGCTATTCCTACATATCCAGGAGGATATTGGAGCTTCACAATAGGATCCAAAAAATATGACCCAACTCAAGTTGATACAACAAAAATTCCAGAATTAGATACAAAATACTATACTCCTGAAATTCACAAAGCATGCTTCGTATTACCAAAATATATCCAAGAATTAGTAAAATAAGCCCTCTTATTAAGAGGGCCTATTTTTAACATATCTTCAACTACCTTGCTTTTGTCGCATTTTCCTGATGCTAAAAGCCTGTTATATATTTTCTGTGCTTCTTCCCTTTTATTGTTTAAAATATAAGATCCGACTAATTTTATTAAAAATTTTTCTTCAATTTTAATGTAATCCGTCCTTAAAGCCTCATCTACAACCCTTTTAAAGGCTTCACATGCCTTTTCGTAGTCCTTCAATTTATAATATTCTAAAGCTAATTGCATGGATAAAAACAATTTTTCATTATCCTTTAAACTATCTAATTGTAAGCCCTCCTCTAATGTTTCTATGGCTTTTTTCCTGCTAAATAGACTTCTTCTTTGATATATCCTATTTATATCTTTAAGGCTTTTTACAGGCCTTCTTGATTCATAAAATACAAACAGCAAAACGAACAGAACTAAAACTATACTTTTAATAGTTGAAGGTAAAAAATTCAAATATCCTGAAAATCCAATCAATAAAACTATAATAAACAAAAGCAAAATCATGCTTCTAAAAGCTCTATTATCCACCTACTTTAATCCTCCTACTTAATATAATCTATGTAGTTTATTATGTTGGCATTTTCATCTATATATCCTTCTATTTTATCAGACTTACATGTCAATATGGTTGTAATACCAGGTCCATGTCCCATCTTAATGCAGTCGCTGTGGATAACAACACCTATGCTTACAGCACCCTTTAAATACCCTCTTCCATAGGTATTATCACAATCCCTTAATAGGACTAAATCTCCAAATTTTAATTTATCAAGTCCAAGTCTTTTAATTTCCTCCATATCTTCTGTCATTATATCATAATCCCCTGAAAATGCAGTAGCAGCACCTATTCCTGACCCCATAAGATAAGCAGGAACCTCGGCAACAACAGGAACTTTTAATCTCCCTTCTTCTTCCTTTATAGGAATATTTAAAAATAGCCTTGGATCAACATTCATAACTTCAACATCAGGATAATCTAAAAGTTTAAGTCCCTGTCCCCATGCTTTAATTAAAATTTTGTCATCAACTGCCATCTTGTCTAAGTCTTCCTCTTCAAATTGAATTAAAACGTGGTCAATTCCTCCGTGCTTTCCAATGACAAATCCTTTAGCACCCTTTGCATCACCAGTTACAACTCTTGCCTCATTTCCAATGCAGGCAAAAAGCATTAGAGCACCATTTTCATTCTTATCCTCATTCCTAATCGAAACTCCTGGTTCAACATGATCTCCAGACCATCCAAAAACAGGATCTCCCACCTTAACATTATAAGTTATTCCACCTGTTGCAGGCAAAACATGTGCTTTTCCGTTAACATCAACCCTAAAAGGAGTTGCATTAACTGGATGATGAATTTTACCTTGAACCGATTGAAGGACAGTCCTTTCAAAATTTGTTCTTATCATATTATCCCCCCAAAAATTAAGCTAATTATATTATAACAAATATAAATTTATATGGGATAATTTTTTACAAACTACACATAATTTTATTAGAAACTCTATCGGAGGTGAAATAATGGTAAGAAAGAGCAAGAAATGGATATTAGGCAAGGAACTTCCAACAGCATCCAAAAGATATAAGATAGGTCCTGGAATTGATCTTATAGATGAAAAGTTTAGAGAAACATTTGGGTATAGAAGAAATGATACAAGATAAAAGGACTGCGAAGATGCAGTCCTTTTATTATAGGGCTCTATCTATGGCTTCCTTGTCAAATCCTACAATAATCTTGCCATTAATATCAACTACTGGAACTCCCATTTGACCTGATTTTTTAACCATCTCCATAGCTGCTGCTCTATCTGCAGCAACATTTTTTTCAGTAAATGGAACGTTTTTTTCCCTTAAGTATTCCTTAACCCTTGTGCACCATGGACAAGTTGGTGTTGTGTATACTGTAACTGCCATATTTATTCCTCCTTCATATACCCCATGTAGGTATTATATTTTCTAATAATATTATATTACTTGGTATCTAAAAAATCAACCACTTAGCCAAAATTTTACTTCATTAAATTCTTTATCTGTTATTTTAAAATATTCTTTAAGTATCTTATCTATTATTTTAATATTAGCATTCCCATACTTTAAGACTTCATTCTCTACATCTTTTATATATTCTGGTATTTTAATCCTTAAAAGATTATAAGGATAATACTCATATAAATTATCTCCAAGCTTTTTAAGGTGGGTTTTTATATAAAATTCATATATTGAGCTGTTTAAAATACCCACCAAAAACTCATAGGAATATAATGACTCATACAAACCTAAAAGTTTTAATCCATAAACATCAGCGCTAAAATAACTTCCAAAATCTATGGCAAACTTATTGCTTGCTGCCTTATAAGGAAAAACAATTTTTTTGCCTTCAAATAAATCGATACTTCTTCCCCACTGAAGCTCATACCACCTTCTGACTCCCTTTTGGCATTCTCTTCTTTTAATCAGCTTTTCCTTATATTTTTCTATATGCTTTAAAGCATTTCTATATCCTTTTTCATCATCAATTAAATTTGAATATATTAAGCATTTATCTGAGTTAATAACTTTAAATTTCTCTATATTGCTCCCTTTTATCCAGGGCTTTAATAATTTATCTTCTATTTTAAGCTTTTTTGCTTCCTCCCAAGTTAAAACAAAGGCATCATCGCATCCAGTTATTATCCCCTGAAAGCACTCTACAATATCACATAAATTTACTCCTTTAATTTTCTTTATTATGCTTTTTTCTAAGTTATTTAAAAAAATCCAACCATCATTAGATAACTCATCCTTTAAAATCTCAACTCTTTTAGTATATAAACTTGTTTTTTTCTCTATATCCTCAAAAATCTCATCAATATTTTTTTTAGAATCTGGCAAAAATTTATAATACTCTATATTTTTTCCTTCACCCTTTATAAGGTAAATAATTATATTATCAATTCCTGCATTTTTAAAAACCCTAACCCCATAAAAATCTATAATTTTTTCTATTGAAGAATTGTTTAAAATAAAATTCCTTATACCGGAGGCATGTTGCGCTTCTAGAAGGTATCTTGAAATAAAAAATATTAATTTCCCTCCGTCCATTAAAGTTTCAATGGATTTTTTAATAAAGCAATAGGAAAGATCCCCCTTGTCATAAAAAACATCACCAAAATTTTCTTTTAATTTTTCTCTATAATCTTTAAGAAGAACTTTATGTCCCATGTAGGGGGGATTACCGATTATTACATCAAATTCATCCTGATCATCGAATAAAAAATCTCCACAGACTATATTTTTAGGTATAATTCCGCTTCTTTTATAAAGCTCTAATATAGTTATTTTTAAAGCTACATCATCAAGGTCCATCCCATAGATATTATTATTTACAACATGTTCCTTTGCATTTTTAATATTTAGTTTTTCTGCATATCCCAATAATTTTTCATAAACATAAATCAAAAAAAATCCTCCCCCACAGGAGGGATCTAAAATTTTTAAATTTGGATTCTTTCTATAATCTTCAAAACTTAAAGAAGAATCCACCATATACTTTATAACCTCATAGGGAGTATAAACGCTTCCCATTTTCTTTTTTTCTTCCTTGTTCTTTAATCTTTGATATGTATCTCCTAAGCTTTCTCCCCATTTATCAAATATGCTTAAATCAATTATTCCATTAATTAAGCTTTGATAGGTTTTGTCTAAGTCATCTAAAAATTCTTTAAGCATATATCCTCCTTTATATTCTCGTAACTTCCTTCCAATCTAAGTATTTATTTAGCTTTTCAACCAGCTTTTCTAAAAAGATTTTATCAGTATCATCAAATCTATTGAACTTAGGACTGTCAATATCCAAAACCCCATAGAGCACATCATCTTTTATAATCGGAACTACAATCTCAGAATTTGATGCACTATCGCAGGCTATATGCCCTTCAAACTCATGGACATTTGGCACAATATATGTCCTCCTATCCCTTGCTGCACTTCCACAAACACCCTTACCTATTTTTATCCTCGTGCAGGCAGCTTTGCCTCCAAAGGGGGCTAAAACAAGCTCCCCATCCTTCATCAAATAAAATCCCGCCCAATTTATATCCTCTAAATTATCATATAATAGTGCCGCAACGTTGCATAAATTTGCTAAAACATCCTTTTCAGCAGATAAGTAACTTTCAATTCTATATATTAGCATCTTATAAAAATTTTCTTTTGAATCAGCAACTATCTTATTATTATTTAACATATTATCGCCTCCAATCGCTTTTTATATTAATATATCATTATACAAAAATACCTTCAACTCCAAAATAAAAGGGTGCAAATAATTTGCACCCTCATAAAAATCTTAAATCTTAAGTGCCAGGCACCTATTCTATCTCTCCTATTTTATCCTCCACTTCTTTAACAAGAGTTCCACTATCTACAAGTCGACTTGCCTTATTAATATCAATATACATTACTCTATCCTCATCAAGATGTTCTATTTCCTTTCTAATTAGCTTGTATGCAACTTCAGTTCCTCTTCCAAGTTTAAAATCACCTCTAAAATCTATGGCCTGAGCTGCAGCAAGGTATTCAATTCCTAATACCCTTGATACATTATAAATAATGCTTCTTGCCTTCCTTGCAGCAGTAGTTCCCATGCTCACATGGTCCTCTTGATTTGCAGAGGATGGAATTGAATCAACTGATGCTGGATGTGCAAGAACCTTATTCTCAGAAACCAAAGATGCTGCAGAATACTGTGCAATCATAAATCCTGAGTTAAGTCCGCCCTTTTTAGTTAAAAAGGCTGGAAGATCGTTTAATTGATAATTTACAAGTCTTTCTATTCTTCTTTCAGATACATTGGCAAGCTCTGATACTGCAATTCCTAAAAAGTCCATTGCAAGGGCAACAGGCTGTCCATGGAAATTGCCTCCTGAAATTACCCTCATCTCATCCTCAAAAATCAAAGGATTGTCTGTTGCAGAATTTATTTCTATTTCTATAACTCTTTTTACATATTCTATAGCATCTTTGCTTGCTCCATGTATCTGTGGAATGCATCTTAATGTATAGGCATCCTGAACTCTAAGTTCACCCTGCCTTGTAGTTAAACTGCTTCCCTCTAAAATCCTTAATAGGTTCCTTGCACATTTTAGCTGTCCTATCTGTGGTCTTACCTCATGAACCCTATGATAATAAGCATCAGTAATTCCCCTTAGTGCTTCAACTGTCATGGAAGCTATAATGTCTGAAGCCTTTGCAAGGTTTATAGCATCATAAACTGCTAAAGCCCCAATAGCTGTCATAACCTGAGTTCCGTTTATTAGAGCTAGTCCTTCCTTCTCAACAAGCTCAACCTTTTCAATTCCTGCTCTTTTTAAAGCCTCTTCCCCGCTTAATCTTTCGCCTTGATAATATGCTTCGCCTTCTCCAATCATTACAAGAACCATATGGGATAAAGGTGCAAGGTCTCCGCTGGCACCTAAGGATCCCTTTTCATATATAACAGGATGGACTCCTTTGTTTAGCATATCTATGAGAGTTTGAAGGGTTGATAATCTAACTCCAGAATGTCCCTTTGAAAGCGCATTAGCTCTTAAAAGCATTATAGCCCTTACTATTTCTGTGTCAAACTCATCTCCAACTGCACAGGCATGGGAAACAATGAGATTTCTTTGAAGCCTTTTTGTATCCTCCTTTGAAATTACAACATCGGCAAACTTTCCAAAGCCGGTTGTAATCCCATATTCTACTCTTTCCTCTTGAACAAACTTGTCGACTAAGGCCCTTGCCTTTTCTACCCTTAATTTAGCCTCATCTGAAAGCTCAACATAATAACCATTTCTTGCAACATTTACGACATCTTGAATAGTTAAATGGTGTCCATCGATCACAACCTTGTTCATTATTTTACCCCCCTAAAATGTTGCCAAAATATAAATTTTACATAATTATTATAACATTTATTTAACTTTTTCGAAATATATAAATATATAAAATATTTTGTCAAATTTTATCTGAATATTAGTTAAAAACATAAAAAAGCCCTTAAGAAGTATTTAACTTCTTAAGGACTCATAGATTAATCCTTTTTCACAACAAAGCTGTAAATCCAATAGCACAATACAAGTCCCATAACTGCTGAAGTCCATGGACTTGAAGTTATTGCTGGAAGTATCTTTTCTCCAATTCCAATATTTACTCCAACCATCGCAAAAACTGCAAGGAGTATTCCAACTAAAGATTCCCCAGCAACCATACCAGACGCTAAAAGAACTCCCTTTTCTGTCTTTTCCTTTAGAACTTCTTCATTGTCTTTAAACTTCTTATCAACAACTGCTCTTACAATACCACCAATTACAACCCCTGCACTTAAATGAATTGGAAGATATAGTCCAAGGGCAAATGGAAGTATTGGAATACCCATAAGTTCGCACATTACTCCAAAGGAAATACCTGCAAGAACCAATGTCCATGGAAGCTGTGAAGTCATAATTCCTTTAACAACCATTGACATCATAGTTGCCTGTGGTGCTGGAATTTCCTTTGAACCAATTCCATAAGCTGAGTTGAGCATTAGTATAACATAACCTATAGCAGCTGCAGATGCTGCAGATGCAAGGAACATACCAATTTCAAGATTCTTTGGAGTTCCACCTATTATAAATGTTGTCTTTAAGCTTTGCGCTGTTCCTCCAGCTATTGCAATAGCAACACAAACAATACCGCCTGCAATAATAGCAGCAACCATTGCCTTATTATCAGCATGTCCAGTAAGCTTTAATATACCTGTTATAAATAAAAGTGATGAAATTGTCATACCTGATATTGGATTATTTGAAGTTCCTATCATACCAACTAATCTTGCTGATACAACTGAGAAGAAGAAGGCAAATATAATTACAAATATTGCACCAGCAACTGGAACATTAGTCATTGGGAATAACCAAGCCATGATAAATACAAATATTGCACCTGCAATAACATAAGTCATAGGAACGTCAACATCTGTTCTCTTTTGGCTTGCCTTTGCACCAATACCTGACATAGCTGACTTAAAGGATCTTGCTATCGTTGGCATAGCTTTGGCAATGCTTATAAATCCACCTGCAATAACCGCACCAGCACCAACGTATCTTATATATTTACTCCATATAGCCCAAGCATCCATGTCTTTAATTAGAGCTGCTGATGGGAATAGAGGTTCTGTAAGCCCTGCTCCAATATACTTAATAAGAGGAATAAGCCCAAGCCAAGCAACAAGTGCTCCGGCAAACATATACATACCGATTTCAATGCCAACTATATAACCAACACCAATTAAAGCTGCTGTAACGTCAGCACCAAATATTGTTCCTTGTAGAGGCTTTATAGTCCATTCAGGTTCATACTTCCAAAGAAGTAACCCTTCTGATAAGAATTTGAATATTCCACCGCCTGCAACACCTGTCATCATAGTCTTAAATCCTGAACCACCAGCGCTTGAAGAAACTAAAACCTCAGCAGCTGCCATACCTTCTGGATAAACAAGTTTTCCATGTTCCTCAACTATTAAATATCTTCTTAAAGGAACAACGAATAAAATACCCAAAAGGCTACCTAAAATTGCAACAACAGTAATTGTTCCAATGGTTAGCTTATCACCAAAAATTATAACCGCAGGAATTATAAATATAAGACCACCTGCTAAGGATTCTCCCATTGAAGCCATCGCTTGAATCATATTAGCTTCAAGGATATTGTTTCTTCTTAAAATACCCTTAAGTATTCCAGTAGCCAAAATAGCACCCGGAATACCTGCAGCGATTGTCATACCGACCTTAAGTCCAAGGTAAGTATTTGCTGCACCAAATACGATTGCAAAAATAATACCAATAAAGATTGAAAGAACTGTCATTTCTGGCATAGCCTTGCTTACAGGAACATATGGAACATAATCATCACCTGAAACTCCGCCATAAGCTCCTGCAGAAAGCCCTTTGTTTTCTGTCATGGTTCCCCCTCCTTTAGAAATTTGTTATATTTTGTCGCACAAATATATAAATTCTACATAATTCTAAAAATTCCTTCTTTACATTCAAAAAAATTTTTAATTTTTTATAATTTTTTATATTCTATTTGTCATTTTATGAATAAAAAAAGCACCTCATTATGAGATGCTCAATTTAAAAACCTTTTCAATATTTTTATACGCTATTTTCTCAATATCCTCATATTTGTAACCTCTTTTAATAAGCAAATCAATCACATCTTTGGATTTTGACGCATCTTCAAGCCCTTTAGTTGCTTTATTTTCTTCAGAAAAACTTGATGTAGCATCAAAACTTAGAAAGTCGCAAAAATCAAATCCAAGAGCAACATGGTCTATTCCTGCCTTTTCAACCATATAGTCTATATGCTCAATAAAACCTTCAATCGTCGCATTAAATTCATCTATAAAATCCGGCCATGCATTAATACCAATGACTCCCCCTTTTTCTGCAATAACCTTTATCTGATCATCCTTTAAATTTCTTGGATGAGGGCAAAGAGAATAAGCATTTGAATGGGATGCTATTATTGGCCCTGTTGTAATTTCGCATATATCCCAAAATGTTTTTTCATTAGCATGGGAAACATCGATTAAAATCCCAAGTTCTTCAAGTCTTTTGACGGCAATTTGCCCAAGCCTTGTTAGGCCTCTTTTTGGATCTCCCTTAACCCCTGTTCCCAATTCATTTTCCTCATTCCATGTTAAACTTGCATGTCTTATTCCTATTTCATACAAAAGATCTAAATAATGAATATCACCCTTTATTCCTGAAAGGCCCTCACATCCTAAGACAATCTGCATCTTGCCTTCCTGTCTTATCCTTTCGAAATCTTCATACTTTAGAACAATCCCTGCAATATCTTTAATATCCTTCAATTCCTTTAAACCTTCATTAATAATTTCATTCATCCTATCTAATGGATCCATATTCATTTTATCTATCCAAATAACAGCAATTAAGCCGCCTATCCCACCCCTTTTTAGTTTTTCATAATGATATTTTCTAAAAACATCCCTTTCGCCATTTTGCCTTTTTACGGTTATATCCACTAAAATATCGGAATGTGCATCAAATATAAACATGTTTACCCCTCCCAAAATTTAAGAGAATTAGCAAGATAAGCAGGGAATAACCCTGCTTATCTTGCTAATTCATACATTGCCTTTGCATAAATCTTTGTAATTGTTATAAGGTCCTCTATTTCGATATATTCATTTGCTTGATGGATTACGTCTGGCTTTCCTGGGAAAAGTGGTCCAAAGGCAAGTGTGTTTGGCATTTCCTTTGCATAGGTTCCTCCACCTATTGCCAAAGGCTCGCTATCATCATTAACAAATTCCCTATAAACCTTCATAAGCTTTTGAACTAACTCATGATCCTTTGCAAAATAAAGGGGTTCCTGATGAGCAAGATTTTCTACCTTAATCCCTGTTCCTTCAATTCTTTTGTTAAATGGATTCATCATATCCTCAAGCTTATATGTGCAGGGGTATCTTAAGTTAAGGGCCATAGTAATTTTATCTTCCTTCATGTCAATAACTCCAACGTTAAAAGAAAGTTCCCCTGTTTCATCCTTTAAGTAGCATCCAAAAGATTCACCCTTCGTTTCAAATCCAACATATTTATTCATAAAGTCTATAAAATCCTTTATATCGCTATTGGGGAGATTAATCTCTCCAAGGAAGGCAAACATTATCATTATAGCATTCTTACCATGTTCTGGAACGCTTCCATGGGCTGAAACTCCAAAGACCTTAACTATTAGTTTATCTTCCTTTTCTTCAACTTTAACTTCAAATCCGGTTCTTCTTACAAAATCTTCAGCCTTTTCCATTATCGCTCCTTTATCCTTTGCAGCAATTCCTGCTTCGCAGTAATCCGGCACCATATTAGCTCTTTGTCCGCCCTTTATGTATTCTATCCTTATATCACCATTTCCCTTTTTCTCAAGTTCCTTTACTATATTAAACACAGTTAATCCCTTTTCAGCATGTATTAATGGGAATTCAGCATCTGGTGTAAAACCAGCAACTGGAGGCTTTTCTGATTTTAAATAATATGGGATATCATTAGAACCTGTTTCTTCATTAGTTCCAAATATTATTCTTATCCTCTTTGAAAGGGGTAAATTTAAATCCTTAATAGCTTTTAATCCATATAAAGCAGCAATCATTGGTCCCTTATCATCAAGGGCACCCCTTGCATATATTTTCCCATCGTGTATTTCTGCACCGTAAGGTGGATACTGCCATCCATCTCCTTCTGGAACAACATCTAAATGTCCTAATACTGCTATGTAATCTTCTCCTTCGCCATATTCAGCATATCCAACATATCCATCCATATTAACAGCTTTAAATCCAAGCTCCTTAGATAAATTCAAAGCATACTCTAAGGATTTTGCAACACCTTCACCAAAGGGCATTCCTTCCTTTGGAGTATCCTCAACGCTTTTAATCTTTAAAATTTCTTGTGTTGACCTTATAATCTCATCCCTCATGCCTTCAATTTTTAAATTAAGATCCATATTGATTCCCCCTTATTCTTGTTTTCCTCTTTCAAAGGCAATCCAGCCACGTCTGTTTAAATATCTTAAATACATAATAAGCCTTTCATAAACTGGTTCAGCCTCTTTTCCAAATTCCTCTAAAAGCTTTTGCCCTATGTCATAAACAGTATTTTCCCCATCGATAAGCTCCCATACCCTTGAACCTAATCCATCAAGCTCAATATCGCTTACCGCAGGCTTTTTAACAAGCCATCTTAAAAATTTTTCGATGGGCTTGTTATGGTAAAATATTAAATAAATTTTCCCATCCCTTTTTTCAAATGTAAGATGTTTTTTCCTTGGGATATAAAGTAAAAAATTATCATCCTTCTTTTGCTTTGCCATAAAATCACCTGCCCAGTAAATTAAAGGAGAAGCAAAAGCTTCTCCTTTAATTATAACTTACTATCACAATATTTAAAAGAAATTTTTAACCTTCTCTTTTTGTAGAAAAACTATATACCCAGAAGGAGAAAATCAAAAGAACAATTGCTGCAGTCCATGGACTTCCTGTGATGAGTGGAGCAATCCTTCCTCCAAAGGCTATATCTATGCCAAGTCCTGCAAAGGCTGCCACTAAAATTCCCATCAGTGCATCACCAGCAACAAGACCAGATGCGAGTAAAACTCCCTTTTCTATCTGTTCCTTTTGAACTTTCTCGTTATCCTTAAATCTATTTTCAACAAATAGCCTTATGAGCCCTCCAACTAATATTCCTGCGCTTAGATGTATTGGAAGATATAGCCCAAGGGCAACTGGAAGTATCGGAATGCCCATTAGGGCAGTCATAACTCCAAACACTGCACCTACTATTACAAGAGCCCAAGGAAGCTGTCCTGTCATAACTCCCTTAACAACCATCGACATTAATGTCGCCTGGGGTGCTGCTATTTGTTCTGAACCTATGCCATAAATTCTGTTGAGCATAAGAACAACCATTCCAACAAAAACCGATGCAATAGCAAGACCTATATACATACCTATCTCAACATACTTTGGAGTTCCACCTATGATAAAGGTTGTCTTTAAGCTCTGTGCTGCACCGCCAGCTACTGCAATTGCAACACAAACGATAGCACCAGCAACAAGGGCTGTTATCATTCCTGCATCCCCTGTATATCCAGTAAATCTTAGAACGGATGTTATAAATAGCAAAGTTGCAATTGTCATACCGGAGACAGGATTATTGGATGCACCTACAAGACCAACTATCCTTGCTGAAACTACTGCAAAGAAAAAGGAGAAAAATACAGCAAGAAGTGCCCCTATTGGTCCAGTTTTTACAACTGGAATAAACCATGCAAGGAAAAATACCAAGAAGGCTCCAATTATAACATAGGTCATAGGAACATCCATTTCAGTTCTTTTTTGTGCTGCACCCTTTGCACCTATTCCTGATATCGCTGATCTGAAGGAGTTTATAATAGTTGGTAGAGATCTTCCAAGGCTTATAAATCCCCCTGCTGCAACGGCACCAGCACCGATGTATCTTATATATTTACTCCAAATCTGCCAAGCATTCATTTCTGAAATAGGAACTGTTGCAGGGAAAAGAGGTGTTGTAAGCCCTGCACCTATATATTTTATAAGAGGTATTAATCCAAGCCATGCAACAATGGCCCCAGCAAACATATAAAGGGCCGCCTCCATACCGACGATATATCCAACTCCAACAAGGGATGCCATGGCATCAACACCAAATATAGTTCCCTGAAGGGGTCTTATAGTCCATTCCGGTTCCTCAAGCCAAAATCTAAAGCCTCCTGAAAGGAGCTTATAAATTCCTCCACCAAATAATCCTGTCATGACAGTTCTAAAACCTGCTCCTCCTTGACTTCCTGTAACCAAAACTTCAGCAGCAGCCATCGATTCAGGATAGATTAATTTCCCGTGTTCTTCAACTAATAGGTATCTTCTTAATGGAACTACAAATAATATACCAACAAGACCTCCAAGCAATGTAACGAAAACAATAGTTGAAAGCTTTAGCTCAAATCCCCAGATTATTATCGCAGGTAATGTAAATATTACTCCACCTGCAATCGACTCTCCCATTGCAGCAATCCCCTGGACCATATTAGCTTCAAGGATATTATTTCTTCTAAAAATTCCCCTTAAAAGCCCAGTTCCTAAAATCGCTGCAGGAATACCAGCTGCAATAGTCATACCAACCTTAAGCCCAAGATATGTATTTGCAGCTCCAAAAACTATCGCAAACAAAACGCCAAGTAAAATAGAAACTATTGTGGCCTCAGGCATAGCCTCACTTGCAGGAATAAAAGGAATATATTCATCTCCACTTACTCCACCATAGGCTCCGTGTGAAAGCCCCTTCTTTTCTGACATATTATCCCTCCTTATAAAATTTTGTCAAACTACTATGATTATTTCTTCTTTAATGCCACATATTTTACAATTTTGTCTATTATTATATTAACCCTATTTTAATTTTTAATACCAAAGAAAAAGGCATCGGAGTTTAAACCCCCAATGCCTTAATTGTTATTTTTTAACCATCTTAAGCATAAACTTTACCTCATCCATCTTTAATATAACTGCAACTAAAGCATAAACAACTATGCCAATGAAAACAGCACCGCCAACTCCTATAAGCTGCATAAGTTTCGATTCTATTCCAAAATTATATTCAAGAAATTTATATGTTACAAGGGCGGCAATTCCCATAACTATCGATGCTCCAATTGATTTTACGGTGGATATTATTATTTCCTTTTCCTTTAATCCATTTAGCTTTTTAGAAAGTCCCCTTTGAAGCAGAATCATATTTAATATACTTGATATAGAATAAGAAAGAGCAATTCCACCTATTGCAAGCTGTTTAAAGAACATAACAAACATTAAGTTCAAAAGTATATTAACTAAAACCGTTAAGGCCCCTACCTTAACAGGTGTTTTTGTATCCTGAAGAGAATAAAACCCTCTTGTCGATATCTGAACTGCCGATTGTCCGACTACAGCAAAACTGTAAAAGGCAAGGGCATAGGCAGTAACTAAAACGTCCTGCTCGCCAAATTTTCCCGTCTTAAATAAAAGCCTTATTATAGGAACATTTAAAGCGATCATACCAATTGCAGAAGGGATAGTTATAAACATTACCATCCTCATTCCGAGGGAAAAGGTTTCTTTAAATTTATCATATTCTCCCCTTGCAATATGCATATTTAAGCTTGGAAATATTGTTGTTGCAATCCCCATAGCGAAAATTCCAAGAGGCAAAAGCATAAGCCTATTTGCGTATCTTAAGGCAGTTATACTTCCCTCTCCTAAAACTGAAGCGATATTTTGATTTACCACAAGGTTAAGCTGAGATATTGAAAGACCAATGATTGCAGGTCCCATAAGCTGAAGCATCCTTTTGTATCCCTCATGTTTTAAATCGAGCTGGAATCTAAACCTTTTCCCAACTTTTAAAAAGTCAGGAACCTGAACTAAAAAGTTTAAAAGAGCACCAAAAATAACTCCTGCTGCAAGACCAAAAATTCCAAATCTATTTCCTAATAAAGCTGCACCAAGGATCATCCCAACATTATATAAAACCGGGCCTACAGATGGTGATGTAAATATGTTATAGGAGTTTAAAATCCCCCTCGTAAGACCAGCAAGAACCGTAAAGGTTACAGCCGTAAACATTATCCTTGTAAGCTTAACTGTTAATTCGAACATTTCCTTGCTATTTAAACTTCCAACAGCAACTAAAGGCACAAGAAACTTGGCAAATGTAATTCCTAAAATATTGAATATTATAATAAAAATAATTGCAACAGTAATAAACGTGTTTGCTGCCCTCCAGGCGTTATCATCATCTTCCTTGGCAATATATTGAGTAAAAACTGGCATAAATCCTGAACTTAATGCCCCACCTACCAAAAGGTAAAACATAACATCAGGAATTGTAAAGGCTGCAAAAAACGCATCAGTGACATAACTTCTTCCATAAACCTTTGCAACAATCATTTCCCTTACAAACCCTAATATTCTGCTTAAAAAAAGCATGAGCATAACTATAGCCGTTGCCCTGCCTATATTCTTCTTCGACATTCTTCTACTCCTTTCTAAAGTGCCTGGCACTTAAGATTTAAGTTTCTTTTTTCATGTAAATTAAGCCCCTCAGTTATTTTACCACTTGAGATTGTTATCTATCAAGGGATAGAATTAAGTTAGGAATAAAATAAAAACAAAAAAGCAGAGAATAATTCTCTGCCACTTAAATATTTATGTTGCTGAGCCAATCAATAATATTATTAATAAGTTCTTTCCCATCTGCGTCGATATCAATATTTCTTAAACTTTCATTAATAGTATCAAAATTAAAATCTAAATCTTTAATGGCTAAATTAATTTTTTCAATAACTTGAGTCTCTATAGCATCAGAATAAACGTATGACTTCACAATTTTACCCTTTTCAAGTTGCAAATTAAATTCTATCTCGCCCCATATAAACCTTTTTGAAAAACTTATATTAAAATCCGGTGTTTCTCCATAAATCCATTCCCAAGATGAATGTTTTTCATAAAATTTTTCTATATTAAATGCAATAGGATCTACAATTTCAATATTATTACCATAAACATTTTTAAATTCTTCTATCAGCCTATTTATTATCGCTTCTACAGTTATTTCAGGTTTAATATCTTTCAAATTAACGACCCTAGCTTTTACTGAATCTATTCCCTTTGAAATGATTTTTTCTTTTGATACATTTAGATATCTTATCATTCTTGATATATCAGTATTAACTAAAATTGTTCCATGGTGAAGTCCTACATGCTCATCGACATAAAATGCGTTACCTGAAAATTTCCTTCCATTTGCAATAATGTCATTTCTTCCTGAAAGTTCTGCGTTAATACCTAGCTTTTTTATTGCATTTAATATTAGATTAAATTGTTTAGTTTGATCATATTGCTCTTTATCGACTAAAAAAGAAAAATTTACATTTCCAAGATCATGATAGACCGCTCCTCCTCCAGTAATACGTCTTGCAATTTTCCCACCATTCCTTTTTAGTGTAGTAATATTGCACTCTTTCCATGGATTTTGATTTTTCCCAATAATAACGGTTTTGTCATTTTGCCATATATATAAAAAAATTTCTCCTTTATTTATTGAGTTCAAAATAGCTTCTTCAAGAGCTAAGTTGAACCATGGATCATGTATTTTTGAAAATACGATTTTAGGTTTAATATTTCTATGCAAAGTGAATTGCTCCCTTCTCAAGTCCTAATGCAGCCTCATGTATTATTTCAGAAGTTGTAGGGTGTGCATATATAGTTTCAATAATGTCTTCTGGACAGAGATTCTTTTTTATCGCCAATGTTATGTTTGCAATAAGATCTGTAGCATGTATTCCTATTATAGTAGCTCCTATAATTTTCTTATTATGTATATCCTCTATAAGCTTTATAAAACCTCTGTTATCTCCATAGGTTAACGCTTTGCCATTTGAAGCAAAAGGAATTTTAGAAACTTTTATTTCAATGCCCTTACTTATAGCTTCCCTCTCATTTATCCCAACTGTTGCAATTTCCGGCTCTGTGAATATTGCTGATGGAACATTTGCATAATCCATTTCTTTTTCTTTGCCAAGTATATTATCAACCGCAACAATCCCTTGATGAGAAGCGACATGAGCCAGTAAGATTCTATCAGTCACATCACCTATAGCATATATATTAGATATGTTAGTTTGCATTTTTGAATTTACCTTTATTCCCCTTTTGTTATCATTCAATTCAATACCTAATTTTTCAATTCCTAGTTCATCCATATAAGGTTTTCTTCCGACAGCTAAAAGTATCTTATCTCCCCTTAGATATTTTCTTTCACCCTTCTGTAGAAAGCCTACTATTAATTCATCATCTTCAGTTTTAAATACCTCTTCCACCTTCGATCCAGTATAAATTTTTATACCTTTTTCAATAGCATTTCTACTAATTTCTGCAATAACATCATCATCAAGATTTGCAAGACAATTATCAAAATATTCAATTATAGAAACATCAACACCAAAATTTGCAAATATAAATGCGAACTCCATTCCTATAACTCCGCCACCGATTATTATCATTTTTTTAGGAAGGTCTTTTATCTCTAAAGCTTCATCACTAGTAATTATGTTGTTATTGTTAATTTCATTAATACCTTCTATTTGTGGAATATATGGTTTTGAACCCGTAGCTATTATTATATTTTGTGCTTTTACTATGTATTCTCTGGAATTCCCTTTTACATGAATAGTTTCTTTATCGGCAAAGCTTCCTAAACCCTCTAAAACCGTTACATTATTCTTCTTCATTAAATATTTAATCCCAGAATTAAGTTCATTTACAACTTTATTTTTTCGTTCTATAACCTTTTTAATATCAACACTTGGATTTTGTAGTAAACAACCAAATTTATCTGCATTTTTTATAATTTTATACACTTCAGCTGAACGAACCAAAGCTTTAGTTGGAATACACCCTCTGTTTAAACAAGTTCCTCCAAGTTTATCCTTTTCAATTAAGACTACATTCTTACCATTTTGTGCTGCATAAATTGCAGCAACATAACCACCTGGTCCTCCTCCGATTATTGCTATATCGCATTTTAATTCTTCCTCTTTTGGTTTTAGTATAGTTGCAAAATAATCAAAAGCAAAATTTTCTTCCGATTTAGTCTTTATTTCTTTTGTGTCTTTATTAGAATAATCTTCTTTAATAATTGCAATAACTGAATTCTTAGTAATTATATCGCCTTCATTTACATAAATCGATTCTATAATACCTTTTACTCCTGGTATTATGGGAATAGCTGCTTTATTTCCTTCAACTTCTATTAAAACATCTCCTGTTTCAATACTATCCCCAACTTTTTTATAAATTTTAACAACCTGTGCCTCATTTTCATGTCCTAAATACCTTTCAAGTGTTACCTTCATATAAATTCCCCCATACAAAAAGGCAGCAATGCTGCCTTTTAAATTACTTATTAAAATCCTTCCTAAACTCTTCAATTGAATCCTTAACAAGCGTTACTGTATAAGCCATTGAAGGTCCTCCACCAAATGCTACGGCAACCATTGCAGCTTCCATAATTTCTTCAGGAGTAGCTCCAGCTTCAAGAGCTTTATAAACATGGAACACAATACAGTATTCACATCTATTGTATGCAGCAATACCAACACTAATTAATTCCTTTGTCTTAACATCAACAGCATTTGGTTTATATGCTGCACCAAGAAGATTCATAAAAGCTCCTACTTGCTCTCCATTAGACTTTGAAACAACTTGAAGTCCACCCATAAACTCATTTAACATTTCCCTTGGATTTTTTCCCATTGTTACCCCTCCTAATTACTTGCTATTCTAATTATTAGTATAGCAAGTATTATGCAAAAAATCAATAAAAAATTTGATTATTTTTTGACAAACATATTACATATTCATACATTCTCTAAATTTTCCATAAATTTATCTAAAACCTTTTTGAATATTTCTATCTCTTCATCGCTAATTCCCCTTGAAGCTAATTGGCTCATTTTTTCACCTTCAGGTAAAAGTTCTTCTATCCTTTTTTTCCCTTTTTCAGTAAGTTCAATATAAGTAATCCTTCTATCATTGCTATCTTTAAATCTCACTATAAATCCATCTTTCTCCATTCTATCTACAAGCCGAACTGTTGTAGACTCCTTAATATTCATTTTGTCTGATAATTCTTTTTGACTCATCCTACCATCCCTTAATAAAAAATACATAGCAGTCCATTGAACTCGTGTAACTCCAAAAGGTAATAATCTTTCATTGAAGGTATCAGCTAGCTTTTTAGCAACCTTATTAGTTGAAAAGCATACACAAGTATCTAAATCAAACATTAGCATGCCTCCTTAGCAAACATTATTGACAATAACTTTCTATTATGAAATTATATTAGACTTAAAATAAAAATTCCATTATATTATATTATAATAATTATTAGTAATAATTCTATAATAATATAAAGGAGATGTTCATATGAGGCTCTATTACCAAAATCCCTACATGTCCGAATGGGAGGCAAAAATAATAAATCAAATAGAAAAGGGCGGCCTTTATTTAATTGAGCTTTCCGAAACCGCCTTTTATCCTGAGGGCGGAGGACAGCCAAGAGATTTTGGCTGGATTGATGGCATTGAAGTTGTAGATTTAGTAGAAGAGGATGAAAAAATATATCATGTAGTAAAAGAAAAAATAAATAAAGAAACCGTAACTTGCAGAATAGATTTTGAAAGAAGATTTGACCACATGCAGAACCACACTGGGCAGCACCTTTTGTCGGCAGTCTTTCTAGAAATGTGTAATGCTCCAACTAACAGCTTTCACCTTGGTGATGACTATTTGACCATCGACATAGGACTAGAAAACATAAATGATAAAATAGTTTTAAATGTTGAAAACAGGGTTAATGAGCTTATATTTAAAAATATTCTCGTAAAATCCTACATAGTTAATCTAGATGAAGCAAGAAAACTCCCATTAAGAAAACTACCACCAACAAACGTTGATATAAGAATAGTAGAAATAGAAGGAATTGATTATTCCCCCTGCTGTGGCACCCACGTAAAAAGCCTTGGGGAAATAGGAATGCTAAAAATACTTAAAACAGAAAAATACAAAAACATGACAAGGATATATTTTAAATGTGGAAAAAGGCTATTAAAGGATTTTCAAGAAAAGAATATTATTATAAATAGCCTTATTAAGAACCTTTCTGTCCCTCAATCAGAGATTTTATTAAAATTTGACTCCCTACAAAGCGAAATAAAAAACCTTACAAGGCAGCTAAATTCCTTAAAAGAATTAAACGCAGAATTCATAGCAAAGGAGCTTTTAAATGAATCTAAGAAAAATAAAATAGTAAAAATATTTGAAGATAAATCCTTTGAAGAGGTTCAAACAATTGCAAGCAAAATAACATCTCTAAGGGATGACTTAGTTGTCCTTGCATCTTTAAAGGATAAAAAGGTTGTCCTTGCACACAACGGTAGCCTCGACATAAACTGCGGCAAAATATTCAAAGAAGAACTTCCAAAGTTTAATGGTCGAGGCGGTGGAAGCCCAAAATTTTCTCAGGGAAGTTTTGAAACGATAAACGATCTTAATGATTTCATCGCATTTTTAAGCAGATAATTAAAGAGAATCCCTACCTCGGGGATTCTCTTACATTATTCCACACCTCATCATCAATGTCGTTATCCCAAAAATCTATACTTGATTCGCTTGATTTTATAAGGTCATTGAATATCTTTTTATCATGCTTCATCTTTAAAAAAGTTATAAAATCTATAATTTCCATAACATCATCATCAGGTATATCTTTAATTAAATCAAATAGAAGTTTTTTAGCTGTATTCATTAACATCACCTTCCAACCATATGCTTATATTAATATTATATCACAATACCTTAAAAATAGCATATAACTATTAGTTATCCTGCCACTCTCTTTCCAAGGTAAGCCTCCTGAACTTTTGGATCTGATGCAATATCCTTTGCACCCCCCTCAAGGGTTATTCTCCCCTGTTCAAGGACATAGGCTCTGTCGGCAATTTCAAGGGCCTTGAAGGCGTTTTGTTCAACAAGAAGAATTGTTTTTCCCATCTTCTTTATATCCAAAATTATCTTGAAAATTGTATCCACAAGCAGCGGTGCAAGACCTAATGAAGGCTCATCAAGAAGCATAATTTCAGGCCTTCCCATAAGGGCCCTTCCTATTGCCAGCATCTGCTGCTCTCCTCCTGATAACGTTCCTGCCATCTGCTTTTCCCTTTCCTTGAGCCTTGGAAAAATCTCATAAACATTTTGAAGATCCTTATTTATCTCCGCCTTATCCCTTCGAAGATAAGCCCCCAAAAGCAGATTATCCTTTACAGTTAGATTTGCAAACACAAGCCTTCCTTCAGGAACCTGACAAATTCCTTTAGCTACAATCTTATGAGGACTAAAGGATAATTTTTCACCCTTATAAAAAATCTCTCCCTCCTTTGGTTTTACAATACCGGTTATAGTATTTAAAAGCGTTGACTTTCCAGCACCATTTGAACCGATTATGGTTACTATCTCCCCTTGATTCACCTCAACATTGATTCCCTTAAGGGCATGTATACCTCCATAATATACATGCAAATTTTTCACCTTAAGCATTATTACCACCCCCTAGGTAAGCCTTTTGAACCTCTGGATTTTGTTGAATTTCTTTAGGGGTTCCCTCGGCAAGCTTGCATCCAAAGTTTAAAACCACAATTTTATCGCATATCTCCATAACAAGATCCATATGATGCTCAATCAAAAGAACGCTAAGATCAAATTTATCCCTTATAAATGCTATAAGTTCCGTTAGCTTTTCCGTCTCCTCAGGATTCATCCCCGCAGCAGGCTCGTCAAGTAGTAGAAGCTTTGGTCTTAGGGCAAGGGCCCTTGCAATCTCAAGTCTTCTTTGAAGACCATACGGTAAATTGTTGGCAATAAAATTTCTTCTATCCTGAAGCCCTAAAATCTCCATGAGCTCCTCTGCCTGTTCCTTTAGAAGCTTTTCCTCCCTATAAAACCTTGAATTCCTTTTAATCTTTTCAGGAACTAAACCAAAAACCATCGCTTCAAATAGGCTATAATTGGCATTATACTGACAAGCAGTAAGGACATTTTCATATACCGTTAGCCTTTTAAAGAGCCTTATATTCTGGAATGTCCTTGTAATACCCATATTGGCTATTTTAAAGGCTTCTTCATTTTGAATTTCTTTCCCATCAAAAACTATTTTTCCTCCCGTCACCTTATAAACCCCAGTAACCAAATTAAATATAGTTGTCTTTCCTGCTCCGTTAGGCCCTATAAGTCCAGTAATACTTCCCCTTTCAACATCAAAGGTAACATCATTAACTGCAGTAAGTCCCCCAAATTGCTTAGTTAATCCATTAACCTCCAATATATTCATTTACTTGCCCCCTCTACCTTAGCTTCTTTAACTCTTTTTCTAAACAAATTCCTTAAAACCTCAAAACTAAGTTCCTTGCCCCCCATAAGTCCTTCTGGCCTTGCAATCATAATAAATACAACTATAACTCCGTAAACCACCAATCTCCAATTTGCAAAACTTCTTAAAATTTCAGGAAGGGCAATTAAAAGAATAGTTCCAACTACACTTCCGGTTAAACTTCCAAGTCCACCAAATATAACTATAATCGTAAGTTCCGTTGATCTTGTGAGGCTGAAAATCTTAGGCTGTAAAAATCCAAGATAAGTTCCTAAAAGTCCTCCGCCTACTCCTGCGTAGAAGGCACTTATAACAAGAGAAATCATCTTATATTTAAAGGTATCAATTCCAATAATACTGGATGCGAGTTCCTCCTCCCTTACCGCAATCATGTTTCTTCCATGCCTTGACCTTATAATATTTCTAAGAAGAATGACTGCTATAATATCTATTATAATTACAGTTATCAAAGTTGTTTTAAGTGGAAGTCCAGGCCATCCCCTTGCTCCTCCAAAATATTGAATGTTATCTAATAGAAGCCTTATTGCCTCTCCAAAACCTAAAGTTGCAATACAGAAATAATCTCCCTTTAACTTTAATGTAAGCTTTCCTATGATAAAACTAAAAAATGCAGCAAATAGTCCTCCCATTAAAATGGCAGGAATAAAGGGAACTTCAAGCTTTATCATCATAAAGGCAGTTGTATATCCACCGATTGCCATAAACCCTGCATGTCCAAAGGAAAAAAGTCCAGTAAATCCTGTTAAAAGGGATAGCCCTAATACAGGCAGAAGATAAATTCCTGCAAGCATTATAATGCCCTTTAAATAATACCAACTAAGCATATAAAGCCCTCCTTACGCCTTGTCTTCTGTAACTTTGCCCATAAGTCCCATGGGTCTTACAACTAATATAAAAATAAGGAGCACAAAGGCTATTAAATCCCTATATTGTGAGGATATATAACCCGACGTTATTGTTTCAATTATTCCTAAAAGGACAGACCCTATTACTGCCCCCTGTAAACTTCCAAGCCCTCCAAATACAGCAGCAATAAAGGATTTTAAAGTGATATTCCCAATCTGAGGATATACTGTATATTTCATTCCAAATAAAACACCTGCAAGTCCTGCTAAAAAACCTCCAAGCCCAAAAACAAGAAGGATTATAAAATCCGTATTTATCCCCATTAAGGCACTAGCCTTCATGTTAAAGGATGTGGCCTGAATAGCCTTTCCTATTTTTGTATGGTCAATCAAGTAGATCAATAAAACTAAGAAAACAGCTGAAATTATAAACATCGTCAAATCTATTCTTCCGATAGCCAAATTCCCAATTTTAATAGGCTGAGCTGAGAAAACCTCAGGATAGGTTCTAAAGGTTGGCCCTATAGTTGCAATTATTATATTTTCAAGGAAAATCGAAACTCCCATCGCAGAAATTATAAAATATAAAAATGGAGCCCTTCTATCCCTAAGGGGTTTATATGCAACCCTTTCAACCAGTATCGCCATTAGGGCAGCACATATTCCTGAAGCAATAAAGGCGACGGAAAATGGAAATTTATAAAGGGTCATAAAGAAAAATCCAAAATAAGCGCCAAACATTATAATTCCACCATGGGCAAAGTTAGAAAAATTCATTATACTATAAACCAGCGAATATCCCACCGCCATTAGAGCATAAACGCTTCCAATCGAAAGGCCATTTATAATCTGCTGAATAAATCCCGACATCTTTTTTCCCCCTTTACATTCAATTAAGGTGGGAAAATCCCACCTTATTTAACTGCATATTTTTCAACAAACTTATATTTTCCATTTTCTATTTTAATTATTGCAGCTTCTTTGTTTTCAGGATTATGGGTATCCTTGCCTATTTTGATATTTCCTGTTATTCCTTTAATTTCAATACCTTCTAGAGCTTCTTTGATCTTTTCCCCTTCGAAGCTATTTGCCTTCTTTATTGCTTCAACTAAAAGCGTGCAGGCATCGGTTGCAAGATAGCCGTTTATTTCTGAATCCTTGCCAAACTTTTCTTTATATTTATTTCTAAATGGTTGAACCTCAGGATCGTCAAAATCCAAATGATTGATAATATATGAGCCTTCAACAGCATCACCGGCCATTGTCATTAGCTGTTCTGATGGCCAACCATCTCCACCCATCAAAGTCGCAGTGATTCCAAGTTCCCTTGCCTGCTTTGCTGAAAGGGCAACTTCCTTATAATAATACGACATAAATATAACATCTGGATTTGCTGCCTTTATCTTTGTAAGCTGAGGTCTAAAATCAACATCCCCAGTTTTAAATCCTTCCTTTGCAACAATTTGTCCACCCTTTTTAGTAAATGTTTCTTCGAAGTATTGAGTTAACCCTTGGGAATAATCATCGCCAATATCATAAAGAATAGCTGCCTTTTTAAATCCTAAAACATCTATCGCATAACCTGCTGCAACAGCACCTTGATATGGGTCTATAAAGCAAATTCTAAAATTAAATGGCTTTACCTTTCCATCCACAACAGTAACCTTTGGATTTGTTGCAACTGTTGCAATATCAGGAACCTTCATTTCTTCTAAGATAGAAGAAATTGGTATTGCCTGTCCACTTGAATTAGGTCCTATTATTGCAATAACCTTGTCTTGGGATGTCAATCTTCTTACAGCGTTAACTGCCTCCGTTCCATCACCTCTTGTATCATAAGCCACAACTTCAACTTTCTTTCCTAATAAGCCTCCATTGTTGTTTAACTCCTCGAAAAACATCTTTACTGCATTTGATTCACACTGTCCCCATACTGCCTGGTCACCACTTAAAGGTCCAATCCAACCTACCTTAATAACGTCCCCTGCCTCCTTTTTAGCACAGCCGCTAAATAAGGAAATGACTAAAACAAAAACTATAAGTAGGGATAAAATTTTTTTCATTTGACATCCTCCTTTGTGCAATTTGTCCAATTTAAGTATATAATTTATTCAAAACATTTTCAATATTTAGAATTATTAAAATATTTTTACTTTATATCTAGAGCATTATTTTCTTTATTCCCCTATTTAAGATTTTGTAATAATCAATAAAATCATAAATATCTTCTTCAAACAAACTTGAAAAGCCTTTAAATTCTTCTAAACTAAGCTCATTTATGTTTTTTCCTTTTTCCTCACAAAACAGAACTATTTTTCCAACGATCCTATGGGCATCTCTAAAGGGGACACCTTTATTTACAAGATAATCCGCTACCTCTGTGGCATTTAAGTAGCCATCCTCTATTGCCTTTAAAATTTTCTCTTCATTTACCTTCAAGGTTCTAATAACTCCCTCTAAAACATCTAGGCAATTTTTAACCGTGTCTAAAGAATCAAATATAGCTTCCTTATCCTCCTGCATATCCTTATTATAGGCAAGCGGAAGCCCCTTTAAAATAGTTAATAAAGCCATCAAGTTGCCATAGACCCTTCCTGTTTTTCCCCTTATAAGCTCTAAAGAATCAGCATTTTTCTTTTGGGGCATTATGCTGCTTCCCGTTGAAAATTCATCATCTAAAGTTATAAATTTAAACTGGCATGAAGAGTATATTATAAAATCCTCAGAAATTCTGCTAAGATGCATCATTATAATGGAAAGATCCGACAAAATTTCAAGGACAAAATCCCTGTCCGAAACCCCATCTAAAAAGTTTTCGACTGGTTTTTTAAACCCTAAAACTTTAGCTGTAAATTCCCTATCTATATCATAGGTTGTTCCAGCAAGGGCACAGGAGCCTAGCGGGCATTCATCCATAATATCTATTGCATTTTGGATTCTTCTTTTGTCCCTTTCAAGCATGTTAAAGTAAGCCATTAGATAGTGCTTGAAAGTTATAGCTTGGGCAGGCTGAAGATGGGTAAAGCCTGCCATAATATATGGATTTTCATCAGCCTTTTTCTTAATAGTTTGTTGAAGAAACTTTATTTTTTCTATTATAATGCTGCATTCCCTTTTTAAAAATAATTTTAAATCGGTAACAACCTGATCGTTTCTTGACCTTGCCGTGTGAAGCTTTTTACCTAAAATCCCTATCCTTTGGATTAAGTGAAACTCCACAAAACTGTGGACATCCTCAAAATCACCTATAAGTTCAAGCTTTCCTGATTTAATATCCTCTAAAATCTCTTCAAGGCCATTTATTATCTTACTTCCTTCTTCTTCCCTTAATATTCCTACCTTTGTCAGCATCTTTGCATGGGCTATGCTTCCTTCTATATCATCGAAGATCAATCTTTTATCGATCTCAAATGAGGAATTAAACTTTTTCATTAAGGGATTTTCCTCCTTTTCAAATCGTCCTCCCCATAACTTTTTCATTTTATCATCCCCATCTTCATCATTGCCTTAATCTTTATTGGAAGCCCATACAAATTAATAAAGCCTTCTGCATCCTTATGACTATAAACTTCACTATATCCAAAGGATGAAATATCCTTATCGTAAAGGGCAAATTTACTCTCCACCCCAGCAAGAATAATGTTGCCCTTATAAAGTTTAAGTTTTACTTTTCCAGTTACATTTTCCTGAGTTTTTTCAATAAACTCATCGATAGCCTCCCTTAAAGTTGTAAACCATAAACCATTATAGACAATTTCTGTATATTTATGCGAAATTATTTCTTTGAAATGAAGGGTCTCCTTATCTAATGTTAAATATTCAAGATATCTGTGGGCCTCGTAAAGTATACTTCCTGCAGGAGTTTCATAAACTCCCCTCGATTTCATACCCACCAATCTATTTTCAATGATATCTATAACTCCAATTCCATTTTCTCCGCCTATTTTATTTAAAACCTCAATTAATTCAACAGGGTTTAATTCTTCCCCATTAACCTTTTTAGGAACGCCCTTTTCAAATTCAATATCAACGTAACTTGCTTCATCCTTTGCCTTCTCAGGTGGAGTTACGATATCATACATTTCAATTTTATGTTCATTCTTAGGGTCCTCTAAATCCCCACCTTCGTGACTTACATGCCATAAATTTTTATCAACAGAATAAATCTTTTCCTTAGTAACAGGAACTTCTATTCCCTTTAAATTAGCATAGTCTATAGCATCCTCCCTTGATTTGATATCCCAAATTCTCCATGGGGCTATTATTTTTATAGTTGGATCAAGGGCAGCAATGCCAAGCTCAAATCTTACCTGATCGTTGCCCTTTCCTGTGCAGCCGTGGCAGATATACTCTGCTCCTTCCTTATGGGCAATTTCAACAAGCTTTTTTGCCATTAAAGGTCTTGCAAAGGCTGTTCCAAGAAGGTATTTTCCCTCATAAAGAGCTCTTGCTTTAATAGCTTTAAAAAGATACTCCTTTGCGAATTCCTCCTTAACATCTTCAATATAAACCTTTGATGCTCCGGATTTTAATGCCTTTTCCTTGATCTTTTCCATGTCATCTCCCTGTCCTACGTCGATACACACAGCTACGATCTCTGTATCGTAGTTCTCCTTTAGCCAAGGAATAATTATCGAAGTGTCGAGCCCTCCTGAATAAGCAAGTATTATCTTCCCATGTAAACTCCTCCTCTTTGTTTTTTAATAATTATACAATTATTTTTATATTTATGCAATAGTTTTTTTAAAAATTCACCCCATAAGATGCCAAATAAATTTATCGGAATCTTACAGGGTGCTTATTTTTACCCATCTTTATTTCTAAAAAACTAATTTACAACTACATTTATTATTTTATATATTTTAGGATTTTGCCTTAAGCTCACTTTAATAGTAGTTTTTCCTTTACCTATCCCAGTAACTTTCCCGCTTTTATCAACAATAGCTATTTTTTTATTTGCTGATTCCCACACCAAATCCTTTATTGAAACATTTGTTGGTTTTGTAGTTACTTTTACATATGTTGATTTCCCTTTTGACAATGTAACTGATGTTTTGTTCACATTAACAGTAGTTTTTACCGTCTTTAAATCTGCTATAGATGGCTTTGTATATATATCGGCTGCTACAACATTAACCTTAATAATTTTATAGTAATTAGGATTATATTTATTATATACTTTTACATACGTTTCACCCGAATTTTGTGCTTTAATTAGTCCATTATTATCTACAGTTGCAATATACGGGTTCATTGACTCCCATATTATGTTTGATATGTCTGCATCCTTTGGCATAACATTAATAAGTTTTATACTTTCAATCTTTCCTTTTTCTAACTTAATATTTTGTTTATTGACCTCAAATTCCTTTGCAAAAAATATTTTTTCTGTTAGGTTCTTTCCTTTACTTTCAAATAGTCTAATAGCATCCTCTAAGCTCTTTTCGTTAAATATATGTGTTTCCTTCATTTTTTCATTTGTTAAAAGAAAAAAATAATAATCAATTCCTCTACCACCTATTGGATCATCAAAAGTAGTGTCCAAATGATACCACTGTCCATCTATATTAACAACATTCCAAGCATGATCCATTTCACTACTCGATATCATTAAACAAGGAATACCTGCCTTATTTAACATCTTATATGTTAACATTGCATATCCCTGACAGACAGCAGTCTTAGATCCTGTTAATGCTTCATAAGATGTATGCCTTGATAATGTTGTATCATAACTAACATTACTTACTATCCAGTCATGAATAGCCTTAACCTTTTCACGCACATTCATACTAGGCAAAATTATTTGAGTTAATATCTTATCTATTTCTTTATCAACAAATTCCCTTTGTTCTTTAGTTTCAAAATAATCCATAGAGAAGTCGAATAATATATAGCGACTCTGTAAATTAATACTTATTGAATATGGACCTAATAATCCATATCCAGATATATCCATAAAATATTGGGTTAAGTCTAAACTATTCTCAAGAATATCATCTGCACCATCATCAAAATAAACTATCAAAGCATTTTCTCCCTTTTCCAATGAGTAATACATCTTTCGATAAAAGTCCCACTCATCCTTAACTTTAATAATTCCCCTTTCATTGGAAGCAAAGGCCATATTAGGAAGAAAAATAAATACAGATAATAATAAAATAAAAATCCTTTTTGCAAATTTAACTCTCTTCACTTTAACACCTCATTCTCAACATTTAGTCTATATTATTTTTTCTTTTCAATTATTTCTTTAATAACATCCTCTATCTTTATATTCACGTATCCCGCTGGATAGCGGTATATTTTTTTGCTCTTTGAGTTGAATTTGTTAAGTCCCCTTTCGGTGGTAACGAAGTATTCAAAGCCTGCTCCTTTTGCAATTTCTAAAACCTTTTCGTTATACTGTCCAAATGGAAAACATAAAACCTTAGAATCCCTCCCTAAAAGGTTTTTAATAACCTCCCTCGACTTTACAAGATCCTCATATATCCTTTTCTCATAATCCCCTTCCCTTTCAAGCCTTTTAGAGATAGGGTCATATCCTCTGTGGGCAAGCTTTCCGCCCTGCTTTAGGGATTCATTTACATAAATATAATCGTGGCTCTCATGGGTATGGGATTCTATTTCAATAAAGCCGCTTGAATATGCATCCTTTACTTCCTCCTCATTCATTGAAAAACTATCCTTCTGTCCTTTCGTATTTATCCTTGAGGTTACGATAAAATTTACAGATGGAATATTATATTTTCTTAAAATAGGGAAGGCATATCTATAAAAACCCTTAAGCCCATCGTCAAAGGTAATCAATACGGCATTTACAGGCGGCCTTTTTCTTCCTTCAAGGCAGTCAATCGTATCCTTTAAAGATACGAAATTAAATCCCATCCTTTTTAAAGTCAATAAATCATCCTCAAACCTTTTAGGAGTTATGGTAAGGTTAGTCAAAGGTGTAGGGCTTACATTATGGTAGGTTAAAACAGCGATTTTATCCTTGTAGTAAATTTTCTTCTCAAACTTTGCATCAACTCTAAAGTTAAAGAGGAAAAAAAATAAAACTAAAAGCCATAACCTTTTCATCTTTTAAACCTCTCCCTTAAAACTCTACACAAGAACACTGGAAGAACCGACATCCTTTTATACCTCCAGGGCTCCTTTATGAGTCTAAAAAGCCACTCAAGCCCTAGCCTTCTCATTATCTTTGGTGCTCTTTTAATATTTCCTGAAATAACATCAAGGCTGCCTCCAATCCCCATAAGAAGGGGGACTTGTAGCCTCTCCATATTCTTAGTTATCCAATACTCCTGCTTTGGACTTCCCATTGCAACAAATAAAATATCAGGAACCTTGTCATTAATATCATTAATCACTTCCTCTTCGTCGTTAAAATATCCATCTCTAACTCCAACTATATTAAGCCCTTTAAATCTTTCCTTTAAAACCCTAACAGCCTCATCAGCAACACCAGGCTTTGCCCCTAATATGTAAACCCTATATCCTTTTTCAGCTGCCCTTTTACATATGTTTATCATAAGGTCAATTCCTGTAACCCTCGACCTTATCCTTCCTCCGTTTAAAATTGAAGCAATAACAACGCCAATACCATCAGCAATCTGGATTGCTGCACTGTTTAATAGTTTTTTTAAATTTTCATCCCCCTGGGCCTTCATTATTTTCTCAGGATTTATGGCAACAATAAATGATGGTTTTCTCTCCATTATTATTCTATCCACTTCCGCAAGAACTTGTCCCATGTTAAGTGGACAAACATCAACCCCAAGATACCTTTCCTTTTCCATATTACTCCTCCATTATCTTCTCGTATATTTTTTCGTATCCTTCAACAAATCTTTCAATTGAATACAGTGCCCTTGCCTTATCATGGAGTTTAATTCCAAATTCTATGCATTTTAAATCGTCCTGCAAAAGATTTAACATTTTTTCGGTTAAATCTTCTACATCCCCATACTCAACTAAATAGCCGTTCTTTCCATCCTCGATAAGGTCAGAAACTCCTCCTACCATAGTAGATACAACCGTTCTTTTATATTTTGCCGACTCTAATATGCTTAAGGGGAAGCTTTCGCTCCTTGATGTAAGGGAGGTAAAATTAGATAAATATATAAACTCGTCAGGCCTTTGGAAGCCTAAAAATACCACACTATCATCTATATCAATCTCTTTTACATACTCCTCAAGCTGACTTCTTATTGGTCCATCTCCTACGATTAAAAAAATCACATCGGGACATTCCTTTAAAACATTTTTTGCAGCTTGGAAGAAAAATTGATGTCCCTTAATTGGATGAAGCCTTGCAACCATAGTTACAAACTTTTTATTCCTTGGAAGGCTGTATTTTTCTATTATCTCATCGCGGTCGAAACTATAAACCTCGTCAAAGTCGATTCCGTTGTAAACAACGAATATTTTTTCTTCGTTATATCCCCTATCTATTAGCATGTTCTTAAAATCCTTTGAAACGGCAATGTAGTAGTCAAAGTTCTTTAATGCGTAGGCATTTATCCTAGAAAAGATAAGGGTTTTAAAGGGATTTCCCTCGTAATCTCTAAGGTAGTCGCTATGAATAGTAGTAACAAAGGGCTTATTTATAAGTTTTTTTAGAAACATCCCTAAAAAGTTTGCCCTTCCGCCGTGGCAATTTATTATATCAACATCTTCCTTTACTGCAACCTTTTTAATCTCATCCAGAATGCTAAGGTCAAACCTTCCCCTTTGTTCAATAAGGCGAATGTCAAGACCCATTTCTAGTCCTTCCCTATAGAGGACACCATCCATAAGACAGATTATTATGTTTTTAAAGGATTTAGCATTTGCGGCAAGGCTTAAAAGATGCCGTTTAGAACCCCCAACTTCACCACCGCTTATAATATGTAAAACCTTCATAAAACCTCTCCTCATCAGATGAGTATTCTACAAATTATTTATACCATATATAAAACAACTAAGCAAATAAATTTTAAGGACGGCTCAAGCCGTCCTTAAATAGTTTTATATACAATCCCCGCATCTATTAATACATCTTTAAAGCCCTCAAACAAATTCTTTGTATCAAAAATTACTGCTCCCCTTTGAAGGCTTCCTATGATATCGTCAATCTTTATATCCTCAAACTCCTTCTGCTTTGCAAGGACCATTATACCGTCTGCATCCTTTATAGCTTCCTCAAGGCTATTTACCTTAAAGGGATATTCTGTAACAACAGCAGGGTCATAGGCTAGGACCTTCGCTCCCTTTTTTCTTAATATTTTAATTATCTCAATTGGAGGGCTTATTCTATCATCGTTAGAATAATCCTTCATAGCAATACCTAAAACTCCTATTTTTGCCCCCTCTATTGTCTTTCCAGCACCCCTTAAAAGCTTTTCCATGATATTTACCATTATCTCAGGAAGCTTTGCATTCTTCTCCCTTGAAAGTTTTAAAATATCTAAGTTAACTCCAAGCTCCTTAGCCTTCGGTTCTAAATAATGATATGCATTAGGAATGCAATATCCCCCAACACCTGGGCCTGGAACTAAAAGATTTACCCTTTTGTGGGTGTTGGCAACCTTTATAACCTCAAATATATTGATTCCAAGGGCCTCTGTAAATCTTGCAAACTCCTGCACCATGGCAATGTTTACATCCCTTTGAACATTTTCAAAAACCTTTGCAGTTTCAACAACTTTAATAGAGCTGGCGATTATTACATCCGTCTTGCAAACTATCTCTAAAAGCTCCTTTGCCCTTTTGGCACTTTCTTCATTAACACCTGCAACAACCGTTGGCATATATGCAAATTCTTCAAAGGCTTTACCCTCCGCAATCCTTTCCGATGAATAAGCAAGATAAAAGTCTACACCTGCCTTCATTCCTGATTCTTCTTCAAGGATAGGAAGTAAAATCTCCTCTGTCGTCCCAGGAATTACAGTGCTTCGTATAACCACTAAATCTTCCCTTTTTATATTTTTACCTATAAGCCTTACGCATTCCACAAGGTCGGTTAAATCGTGCTGTCCATTTATTATCGGTATCCCAACGGTAACAACTATGTTATTGCACTCCTTTAAAGCTAAAACCCCATCAGTTGTTGCCCTGTATCTTCCTTCTTGTAGCTGCTCCTTTAAAATCTCCTGAATAGTCCTTCCCTCAAAGGCCTCCTTATGATAAGTAATTCCTTTATTTATATCCTTAACAAGGTTTTCTACAACATCAACTCCATAAACATTGCATCCCCTCATTGCAAAACTTAATGAAAGGGGAAGTCCCACAAACCCTTGTCCAAAAACTACAACATTTCTTAAGCTTTCCTTTATATTATCCATTAAAATTCCTCCTCAGCTTCTAAAACATAGGCCTTATATAAAAGAGCCGTTAAAAGCCATGCAAAAACATTTAACTGTGGTATAAACATTAGATTGTTAAAATTGTTTTGGAAAAGATACGATACCCAAAAGCCTATAAGATTAAGGGCAATAACCTTATAATCCCTTGTTTTATTATAAACCACAATAACCAAATAAAAAAGCATTATATATATGAAAATAAAATTAAGTCCACCAAAAATACCCATCTCAGCAAACATCTTTAAAAAAGAATTGTGGGGACTCCAAAGGTCCTTCCTTACAAAGAGCTCGGGAAACCTTTTTATATAATCATCGTAAAAATACCTATAATTCCCATGGCCAACGCCTAAAACAAAGTGATCCTTAAACATTAAATAGGCCGTCTTCCATAGTTTAAACCTTGCATCCTTTGTAATTTTTTCTATAGATAAAAGGGTTATAAACCTTTTTCTTGTAAAGGGGTGGGCAATTAACGGAAGTATAAATGCAGGCAATATTGCTATAAATTTTTTGTTTTCAATCAAAAGTATTACAAATAAACCTAATAAAAATGCAAGCCAAGAACTTCTATTTAAGCTAAACAGAAGGTTAAATAAAAATAAAGCCAAGAATAAAACATTATAAATCTTTATTTTCCTTTCCTTTATCATATCAACTATCGGGTAAAATATAACAATATTTACTGCCGCTCCCCAATAGTTTGGATTTACAAAGGTAGAATTTAGCCTAATATTCCTGTTTACCGTATAAGGTGATAATCCAAATATGAACTGGATAACCCCATAAAGGGCTGCTACAACCATCGAGGCAAAAAACAGCATGAATGCCCTTTTTATAGTCCTTTTATCGGCTAAAAGAACTATAAAATAAAACAGGAAAACATACTCAAAAAATCTTAAACTTTCACTGATTGCAGCACCTTTATTTGGAGCTATAAAAAAGGAAATTATATTTAAAAAAACAAATAAACCAATAAATAAGTTTAATTTTCTAAGCCCCTTGTCCTTTAAATTATAAAGTTCCTTTAATCCACCTTCAAATAAAAGATAGCAAAGACCAAAGAAAATCAAAATAGATGATATTATAAAATCCGCAGAAAGGGGCAAAAATCCTAATTTTATTTTTAAAGGTAAAATTGGAACTAAAAGAACAAATACATATATAGATATATTAAAAAGCCGCTTAAACATACTTAACACCTTCTATTCCCTAAAGCTTTTCAAAAATAGAATGCTCATAAAAAGTGCGATCAATAGCCCATGGGTTTTTAAAGTAGTCAAAAGGGATGAATTAACAAGAGCTAAAAAGGAGCTAAAGGAAATCAAAACTATATATTTTCTGTTTCTGTTGTTTTCACTGAAATACTCAAACCCTAAAAGAACAAGTCCAAGTAGTAGAGTAAATATTATTATCCCAACAAATCCTATGTGGGAATAGGCATTTGCAATATAGTTTACATTTGCAGACATTTGCGGTTCATGGTAAACATACCTTCCAATAATAAAGGGACTGTCTAATTTGTATATATTTTTAATAAATCTTTTTAAAATGCTGCTCGATAAATAAAGCTTTGGATGCTTTGTAAAAAAGTCATAATAAACAAAACTTAAGGATTGCGGAACAAAAAAGGCTCGTCTAATACCGACCGACATTATAAAATTATTCTTTAAAAGCAAAACTGCCGTTATAAAAAGATTAAGGGCAGGAAGCATGTAATACATTAGTTTTTCTGAGTAAATTAAAAATACAAATAGGTTTATAATGAGGGAAAAAAGATAAAACTTAGATCCATTTATAGTAAAAATCAAAGCCTGGATTATAAGGGGAATAAAAATTAGATAATACCTTCTTATCTTTGCAAAATATGCAATACTTGCAGGAATAACTACAAGTGCTGACCATTGAAGAATATATTTTAAATAAGTTGGTATGGCAGCTCTTGCCTTAAATCTAATATCATAAACCTTTTCCAAATTGAAAAGATAATATATGGAATGCCCATACTTAACATAGGCGTAAATATTTATCGCGAAAAATAATAATAAAGTTAAGGCCAAAAGATAAACATAAAGCCCATTAGAGCGGTATCTTCTTTCCCTTCTTGTAAATCCCTTGTAAAATAAGAATATTCCCTGAAGAATTAAAAATGAAACAACGACCATGTAAAAATAAGGCCTTTCATTATTGGACATCCAATAAAAAACCGATAATGGAAGGAATAATAAAATGTATAAAATAAAGCTGTAGGTTAGATAGATACTTTTATTTATATCATAATAAAAATATATAATACCAAGTAAGATGGTAAAAATTATAGCTTCTAAAAGTTTAATAAAATTAAGATTAAGTGCATAACCTACTTGGTATGTATAATCCTGAAAAATATAAAAGTAAAAATAATAGCTGTAGCATAAAAGGACAAAGTATATTCCAAGGCTTATTATAAATCTTTTCCTTTCCATCAATCTTTCAAACATCATTTGTTCCCCCAGTCAAACAAGAGTTTAATATTAAGCCCCCTTATAGGAGTAAAATCCTTTATCCTGTTTTGGGATAAATCAAGCTCCTTTAAATTTTTAAGATTTTCAAAACCATCTATTTTTTCTATCCTGTTTGCAGATAGATTTAAAACCTCTAGATTTAAAAGATTAGTTAAAGGCTTTGCATCTTTTATCTGATTGTTGGCAAGATCCAAATACTTTAATGATTTAACATTAGCAAGGGCAGATACATCCTCTATATTATTTTCGTAAGCAATAATCTTCTCTAATCCTTTTAAATTTTCCAACCCATTAAGATTTCTAAGGTTATTATTAGAAATATTTAGTTTCTTTAAGCTTTTAAAAAACCTTAAATCTTCTATAGTTTCCACACCCTGAAACCTCAAATCCAGCTCCGTAATCCCAGCAACATCCTTTACATAAACTTCTCCTTCGCCTTTACCGATGTAGGATCTTATCGTCCTTTCGAGATTTTTGTCCTTAAAAATAATGGGGTTTAACCCGTCATCAGCAGCAACATTATTTTTTGCTATCTTATTTTCATAATTTGCCTTTGCACGGAACCTTTCTGGATACATGATAGTGATCGAAGCATTAATAATAAAAATAAAGGCATAAATTATTAACAAGGCATTAAATATTCTACTTTTAAAAAGATTATCTATCTTTTCCTTAAACAATTTTATCACCTTCTAACTTTTTGTAGACATTTAAAAGCTTTTTCTCATTAACATCCCAATTATACCTTTCAAAAACTGCCCTAAATCCATTCTCACCCATTTTATAAGCTAATTCCTTGTTTTCAATGAGGTAATCTATAGCCTCTGCAATCTTTTCAGGATCAGTAGGATCCACCAAAAGGCCGCAGTTTTCCCCCTCCACTATATTTCTCATCATAGGAAAGTCGCTTGCGATAACCGCCGTCTTAGACATCATGTATTCAAATAGCTTAATAGGCTCAGAATTTACATATCTCCAATTCTTAGGCTGCAGAAGTACAAAACCAGCAAAGGCCCTATTTAAATATTCCAAAACATCCTTATGGCCTATTCTTCCAGTCCACTCTATATCTTTATCCTTTAAATTTTCCTTTGCAAAACTCATTATCTTATCTTCAGTTTCTTTGTCTCTAAAATTTCCAATAAAAATAAATTTTGCATCGCCCCTTATTATTTTTATTGCCTCCAAAGTCTTTAAAATACCCCTATCCTCAGAGAGCCCTCCAGCATAGACGAATATAGGCTTTTCGCTAAAAGTCTTTTTAGGTTCCCCCTCTAAAACAGGATAGTTTGTAATAAGCTCAACGTTTTTATTCCATTTTTTAAACTTATCAACTAAAATGTCGTTAACAGTTACGATATAATCTGCCTTTTTAGCAAGGTTTTTCTCATATATATAAATTAATTTTTTTGCCGCACTATAAAGTCCCTTAAAATGTTCAGCAAAGGCCTCTGGATAGTATTCATGGGAGTCGTATATTATTTTTTTACCTAAATTCCTTCTAAGTTTTACCGCTACCTGAAAGGAATCCGGCTCATGGGCGTGGTAGACATCGGCATTAATCTCTGCAGCTATTTTATACATATCCCTCATAGGCCTTATTCTGTCATACCAAGCCCTTCTTTTTCTAAAACACCTTACAATAATTCCATCCTCAGTGACAAAATCCTTATCCCCAGGGGCACCAGGGGCAACTAAATATATTTCATCGTAAACCTTTTTAAGGGACAAAATCTCCTTATAATAAATCCTATTATCAAACACATTATGGCTGGATGTTAACATGCAAATCCTCATACTGCACCACCAAATTATTTTTTTCTTAAAACCAATTTTAAAGCATCATCAAGCTCTTCTAATTTTAATACTTTAAGGGAAATAAAATAAACTAAAATGCCTGTTATTACAGATAACACTAGATTTATAGCCATTCCAACAAATCCTTTAAGATAAAGCTTTAAAAAGGAATCTAAAGCAAAAACACAAAAGCCCATTATAATGGCTGCTAGAGTTATTTTAGAAAAGGATTTAAAAATCCTCTTTCCTCCAACTCCACCAATTCTTTTACTTAAAGCCATGCCGAGAAGTATACTCGTTGTTATAGCAGAGATGGATGTTGCAAAGGCAAGTCCACCTATACCGAGAAATCTAACTAAAATTAAATTTAAAGTTATATTTAAAAGCACTCCAACTATCCCGTTAAGCATTGGAGTTTTTGTATCGTTGATTCCATAAAAGGCTCTGTTAAACACATCCCTAACTCCATAAAAGGGAAGTCCTATAAGCAAAAATGAAAGGGCATAGGCAGTAAGTTTTAAGGAATTGTCGTTAAACATACCCCTTTTGAAAAATATGGTCAAAATATCAACCTTTAAGACAAACAATCCTACAGCCGCAGGAACCATTATAATGAGAATGCTTACAATTCCCTTTTGGATGAAAACCTTCATATTATCATAGGCTCTCTTTGCACCTTCCCTTGAAATTGCAGGATATATTACCATAACAATTGATGCAACAAATACCCCATACAGCATGCTGTTTACGTTTATTGCAAAGTTGTAGGCGGAAATATTGCCTGTAGGAAGGCTTGATGCCATTGTTTTATCAATGATAGAATTTATTTGATTGACAGTTGTTCCAATAAGTATAGGCATAATAAGATACAGCATTTCCTTAACCTGCGGGTCTTTAAAATCTATGTTAAAGCTATACTTGTATCCGTGTTTTATAAGATAAGGAATTTGAATTAAAAACTGCAGGGTATAACCTAAAAGGGTTGCAATAGAAAGCCCTACTATTCCAAACTTTGCCCCTAAAATTAAGTAGATTATAATGGGAAGGTCAAGGGCAATTCCAACCATAGCAGGAGCTTTAAACTCGTTTAATGTCTGTAAAATGGACATAAAGGCCGCCGTCATGGAAAGGGCCAATATGTTGAACATGCTTATTCTTGTAAGCTTAACTGTTAAAGCATACTTTTCCCCCTCAAATCCGTGGGCTATTATCCTCACTATCTGTGGAGACAAAAGGAAGGCTAAAAGAAAAAAGGCAACTGAAAATAAAAATAATATGTTCATAACATTATTTGCAAGCTTTATCATCTCATCCTTTCCCCTTTGAGTTAAGTTCCTACTCAAAAGGGGAATAAAGGTAGTGTTAACAGCAGCTCCTATTACGGAATAAATAATAAGAGGAATAGTTAAGGATACTACATATGCATCGCTTTGCATAGTAGTTCCAAAGCTACTTGCTATAAGTATAGTCCTAAAAAAGCCAAAAACCTTACTAAGGATGGTAATAAAAATTACCACCCCTGCAGCCTTTGCAAGATTAACTCTTCCCATCACAACCTCCATTATCTTTTGAATAGTTTAACTGCTTCTTTTAACTTCTCTGCTACATAATTTGCCTCTTCATCTGATAGATCGTTGTAGAATGGAAGGGCAACGCATCTTCTTCCTGCATCAGCAGTAACTGGGAAGTCCTCTTCCTCGTATCCAAACATTTCAACCATATAAGGCTGAACGTGAATTGGAGTAAAGTAAGGTCTACAACCTACTCCGTTCTCCTTAAGGTATGCCATAACCTTATCTCTGTCTACATCCCTTGCTAATTTAACAACATAAACAAAATAGCTCATAACGTCAACCTTAGGATCGATATATGGGACTTCAACACCTTCAATTCTGCTTAAAATTTCATTGTATCTATTTGCAACCTTTAACCTCTTTTGGATTATCTCATCAAGCCTATCCATTTGAATGGAGCCTAAAGCGGCATTAAGCTCACTCATTCTATAATTGTAACCTAATCTTTCATGGTGCAGCCAAAAACCTGTAATAGCCCTGCCTTGACTTCTAAGACTTTGGGCAAGTTCTGCAATTCCCTTATTATTAGTAACGATTACTCCACCTTCTCCTGTTGTTATCTGCTTATTTGGGTAAAAGGCAAAGGCAGCAGCATCGGCAAGCTTTCCAGCTTTTACCCCATCATAAACAGAACCTAATGCTTCGCAGCTATCTTCGATAAGATGAAGATTATGTTTATCTGCAATTTCCCTTAATCTTTTCATATTAATAGGCTGACCAAAAACGTCAACTGCAAGTATCGCCTTCGTTTTTGGAGTAATATGCTTTTCAACTTCATCTATGTTCATGTTTAATGTTTTAGGGTCTATGTCAACAAATACAGGCTTTGCCCCCTCCATTAAAAAGCAGTTTACAGAAGCCACAAAGCTAAAAGGAGTTGTTATAACCTCATCATCCTTACCTATTCCCAATGCCTTCACGATAAGGTTAAGGGCACTGGTTCCGCTATTTACTGCAACTGCATATTTTACGCCGACATATTCAGCAACTTTTTTTTCAAATTCCTCTATTTTAGGTCCTATACTTAAAATGCCGGATTTCATAACCTCCACAACGGCATCTACTTCCTTTTGGGTGATATCCGGTTTTGCCAATGGAACTTTCATTCTAAATCCTCCTTAAACTTTATAACTTTAGCTGGCACGCCAACAGCAACGGCATTATCATCTATGTCCCTAATAACCGTCGCCCCAGCTCCAATAGTAACGTTTTTTCCGATCTTTACTCCAGGAATCACATTAGCGCCAGTTCCTACATGGGTAAGATCCCCCACCTTTACAGTCCCAGCAAGGTGAGCTCCGGGGGATATATGGGCAAAGTCCCCTATTACGTTATCGTGCTCAATAACTGCCGATGAATTTATAATGGCAGCCCTTCCGATTTTGGCACTGTTGTTTATAACCGCCATAGGCATTACAACAGTTCCTTCCCCTATCTCCACATTTCCTCCTATAATAACGCTTGGATGAACTGCAGTAAAAAGCTCTACTCCAAAAAAATCGAGTTTTTGAACTATATTTTTTCTAATTTTATTATCGCCAATTGCAGGAACAGCCTTTAAATTGGGATAAATCTCCTTAAGGCCTTTAATGTCATCCATCTTTCCTAAAATTTTATAGCCCAATATTTCTCCCTCTTTGTTATCATCAATAAAGCCTAATATGTTTATATTTTCAATATTTTTCATCGCAAGGAGAATATCAAGGATAACCCTTGCATGGCCTCCTGCACCTACTATTATAACATCTATCATACCATCACCTACAGTTCATCCTTATCTTTTATTATAAACTTTTCCTTTTCAGCGTAAACACCTTCACCCTTTAAAACAACTAAAAAGGTTTTAAAGAAAATATTTATATCCATCCAAAGGTTCCAGTTTTCCACATAATAAACATCATACTTTATCCTTTCAGGCCAGGATAGGGAGTTTCTTCCGTTAACCTGAGCAAGGCCTGTAACCCCAGGCTTCATTAAAAGCCTTTTTCTTTGGAAATCGTCGTATTTTTCAACTTGATACATAAGAGTTGGCCTTGGACCTATTATGCTCATCTCGCCCTTTAAAATGTTTATAAGCTGTGGCAGCTCATCAAGGCTTGTTTTTCTTAAAAATCTCCCTATCTTTGTAATTCTCGGGTCATTTTCACCCGTATAATAGCCATCACCAATCTTTTCAGCGTTTTTAACCATTGTTCTAAATTTATATATCATAAATGGCTTTCCATTAAGTCCTGCTCTTTCCTGCCTAAAAAATACCTCTCCCTCTGAATCAAGTTTAATGAGAATTGCAATTATTAAAAACAGAGGGGATAAAACAATAAGAAGGATTAGACTTAAAAGAAAGTCAAATAGCCTTTTTATAAAAAGCTGTAACTTCTTCATCCTCTCACATCCTTAAAACAAACTTTCAAGTCTATCAACAAGCTTTGATATATCGTGGTTTTCCTCAACGTATCTTCTTCCCTTTTCACCAAGGGCATTTCTCTCATCTTCTGTCATCCTTGAAAGGGAAGCAAGTGCATTTGCAAATTCAACCGGCGATTCAGGGTTTATTGAAATTCCTGCACCGGATTCTTTAACTAAATCGTTTGTTGCCCTGCAGGAGAATAAAATAGGATTTCCACTGCAAAGATAATCGAACATCTTGTTAGGGCTAATTCCATATTTAAAAACATCAAGGTCTTTAAGGTTAAATAAGCATATATCTATATTTTTAAGAAGATGCGGAACATCAACCTTTTTGATTGGATCGTATATATAAACATTATCAAGCTGCATATCTTCTTTAAGCTTAATTAACCTTTCCTTCTCAGGACCATCCCCAATTAGCAGGATATCTATATTGTTTATCCCCTTATCTTTGATTATCTTTGCAGCCTCAATTATTACATGTAGGGCGTTTGCAGGTCCCATAGCTCCAAGGTAAACCGCCTTTATTTTACCCTCATGCTCCTTTAAAATATCCTTAACATCCTGACTCATTTCCTTTTTTAACACATCATCAAACCTTTTTACTAATACTCCATTTGGAATATAAACTATCTTATCTTCATAGTTTCCAACAGATTTTATATAATCCCCTGCGCCGGGTAAAAGGACTATTATCTTTTCTGCTCTATCATAAATAAACTTTTCAATTGCATAAAATACCTTTGCAGGAAGGCTGTCTTTTTTCATAGCCCCCATGTCGATTAAAGTTTCCGGCCAAAGGTCCCTAATCTCTGCTATATACCTTGCATTAAATTTTCTTGCAAGGTAGTATCCTGCAATACATGTAAATGGATGAACGGATGACGCTATGATTACATCCGGCCTTTCAAATTTTTTCAAAAGTTTACATGAATTTATAGCAAAGGAAATCATATTGATAAATCTTTTATAATCGTTTGTTTTATATGGAAAAGTCCTAACCCAAAGGAATTTAACTCCATTTATATTTTCTATTCTATATTTTTCCCCTTCACTTAATCTTTCAGTTCTTGTTTTTAAATCAAAGCTGGAGGCGATAACTGTAACGTCATATCCCCTTTTTACAAGTTCCTCTGCAAAATCAAAGTGCCTTGTCCCGCCGCCAATTGTTGGTGGAACAGCGTAATGGTTCATTATCCAGATTCTTTTCATTAAACCAACACCTCAGTCCAGCATTTATTTTTGCAATGTCCTGTTTATGATTTCCACAATTCTTTCGCTTGAATGCCCATTACCAAAATAATCGTGTTTTTCACCCTTTGGCATAAAGAATCTAATAGCATTTAAAATGGCCTCATAATCGCTTCCAACAAGGACATTCCATCCATCTTCAACCGTTTCAATCCACTCGGTCTCCTCCCTCATGGTAATACATGGAACGTCTAAGAAATAGCTTTCCTTTTGGACTCCGCCGCTATCGGTTAATATCTTTTTAGCAGACAATTCAAGCATAATCATGTCAAGGTAACCAACGGGATCGATAATCTCTATATTTTGTCCAACTTCTATGCCATAATCATTTATAAATTTTCTTGTTCTTGGGTGAAGGGGAAGAACTATTTTTTCCCCGCAATCCTTTAGGGCATTAAAAATATTTGTAAGCTTATCCTTGTAATTTGTATTCTCTGCCCTGTGGATTGTAACAAGGATGTATTCCTTTTCTTTAAGGCCCAATCTTTCTAAAATGTTAGATTTTTTCTTTGCAATTTCAATGTTATAAAGGATGCTGTCGAACATTACATCCCCAACGTTGTAAACTCCCTTTTCAATTCCTTCCCTTTTTAAATTCTTAACTGCTGTTTCCGTTGGGCAAAATAATAAATCCGAAATGTGGTCTGTTAAAACCCTGTTTTGCTCCTCTGGCATTGCCTTGTTAAAACTCCTTAATCCTGCTTCAACGTGAATAACAGGGATAAGAAGCTTACTCGCTGCAAGGGCACCTGCCAAAGTTGAATTTGTGTCCCCATAAACCAATACAGCATCAGGTTTTTCTTTTAAAATTACTTCTTCTATTTTTATTAGCATATTCCCCGTCTGCTCTCCATGTTTTCCCGATCCAACATTAAGGTTATAGTCCGGTTTTGGGATATTAAGCTCTTCAAAAAATATATTCGACATATTTTCATCATAATGTTGTCCTGTATGGACTATTATTTCCTTAAAATGTTTTCTAATCTCCCTTGACACTGGAGCAGCCTTTATAAACTGGGGCCTTGCTCCAATAACTGTAAGTATCTTCATAGGCTCCTCCTAATTAAAAATTATTACTCTGTAATTAGCATACTTTCATAAATTTCTATTAACTTTCTGACAGAACTTTGCCATGTAAATCCTTTATATACTGTATTTTTTGCATTTTGTCCTAAATTTGTCCTTAAACTTTCATCATCAATAAGTTTTTTTAAAGCAGCATATATTTCATCAACATCAGGATTAACTAATAATCCATTATAGCCATCTTTAATTACGTCTTCGATTCCCTGCCCCTTTATTGCAATAGCAGGTTTTCCTGACGCCATAGCTTCAATATATGCAATTCCAAATCCCTCTTCATAACTTGGAAGGCAAAATATTTTAGCCGTTTTCATGTATTTTAAAACTTCTTTGTTTCCTAGCCTGCCAAGAAATATTATGTTCCTTTCAAGATCGTTATCAATAGCCATCCTCTGAAGCCTTTCTCGTTCAGGCCCATCTCCTATAACATAATAATAAACATCATAGCCTTCTTCAATAAGCTTTTTAACAGCAAGAATGTTTAAATCTATTCCCTTAGTTTTATATAGATTTGAAACACTTAAAATATCAATCCTTTTATGCTCAAATTCCTTTGCATTTTCGATATCATCTATATTAACACCATTTGATATAATTCTAACCTTATTCTTTAAAATTCATCGTTAATAAGATTTTTTAACTTATTAGAAACAGTAATTACGCTATCTGCATCCTTTAAAACATCATAAATTATTTTTTCAAAATCCCTTCCTCTTTTTACCGTACATTGGAGGTCTTGTCCGTGTATTGTAACTATATGAGGAACTTTATACTTTCTTTTTAGTATACTACCTCAAAATCCTTCTGGAAAAGCAACATGGCTATGGATAATATCAAATTTAAAGTTTTTATAGAGCCTATTAATAAGGAAATTTATCGATAGCAGCATATTGTAACCATAATATTTATAAAATAAAAGCCTTGGAAATACAATATATCTTGGATGATATACCTTTACACCGTCTAATTCACAATACCTTGGAATTTTGCTGTATTCCTTCCATTTGTTATTAAAAAAAGAAAGGATAAAAGGAGCATAAGGAACAGGTGATATAACCCTTACTTCAACTCCTTGTTTAACAAGCTCCTTCTTAACCTGATAATGAACAAAAAGCCCTGAAATCCTGTTTGCTTCGTTTGGATATAGGTGTGAAATAATTAATACCTTCATTACTGCAACTCCTCTTAAGCAAAAGGTTAAAACTGATTCTTTAAAAGCTGATCCTCCGGAACATCCTTGAAGTATTTTGCTGGATTTCCTGCAACGATCTTTCCAGATTCCACATCCTTAGTAACAACTGAACCTGCTGCTACAAATCCATCCTCATAAATAGTTTTCCCGGGCAATATAGTTGCCTGTGCACCGACTCTTCCACCTTTTTTTATCGTAACTCCCTTAAAATGTTTAAATCTTTCCTTTGACCTTGCTGCAAAATTATCGTTAGAGGTTACAACGCCTGGTGCAACAAATACGTAGTCCTCAAGCTCTGAATATGCTGTAATATAGGCGTTTGTCTCAAGTTTACAGTTAGAGCCAACCTTACAGAAATTTTCAACTGCAACGCCGCGTCCTATAATCGTTTTGCTGCCAATTGTTACATTTTCCCTGATCGTTGCAAGGTCTGCAACCAATGTGTTTTCTCCTATTTCACAGCCGCAGTAGATTATAACTCCTGCGCCTACAAGGCATCCACTTCCTATCTTTGCAGGGGGAAGCTCCCTTTCATCTTTAAATATGCTGTTTACCGCCCTCATTGGCTTTTTGCCTATAACAGTATTATCATCGATCCTTACATTATCCCCAATAACAGTCCCTTTATGAATAACAACGTTGTTGCCAATTATACAATTGTTTCCTATAACGACGTCATCTTCAATTACAGTAAACTTACCAACGGATACATTATCCCCAAGCTTTGCGCTCTCCGAAATATAATTCATACAAATCCTCCTTAGTAATAATTGAGCATTACTAATGCTAAATCATATAAAAACTTTCATACAATCTTTTAATATTTTCTTTAAAATTTTCAAATGTAAATCCATTCCAATTAGCAGGATGACTTAAAAACAGTATCTTTTTCTTATTTTCTTTGATAGCATCAACCACTGAATATCCATCCCTCCAAAAGGGCTTTAACCTTGCATCTGAAACATAGGCATCCAAACTTTCTAATAGCTCTTTTTTATATGTTTCCACTGTTATTCCTAAGTCTTCATAGCTATATTTTTCAAACAAATAATGATTTGGAACTCCTATATGCCTATTATAAAAATCTCCATGACTTGCTATGGACTTTATGTCATAGCCTTTAAAATACGTATTCAAGTTACTTACAAATTCGTCATAAATATTTTCCAAATCCTTTTCAATTATGCTAAGTTTACTTTTTATTTTATTCCTTTTACAATATGTTGCAAGCTCTTCGTAGTGATATCCAACTTCGCTGCTATATTTAACTATGTCGTCCATTAAAGAATAATCAATAGTGCTTAATCTAAAATAATATGATGCTTTAACATTATACCTTTTTTCTATTTCAAAGAAAATCCTTGCACCTTTTTTGTCAACATCGATATCATGTCTTAAAATTAATACCTTTTCATCTTTATTCATATAATTTCTATAATAATCTATAACAGAAGTTACGATGTATCCCTTTTCAATAGCTAATCTAATTATATCCTCATATTCCTTAAATCTAGGTTCTTTTAAAAAATCTGCATATATTCTTTCAAAAAATCGCTTCATCCATCCCACCTTCGTTACCTTATGCCCTACTAATAAAATGCATATATGTTTTACATAAATTAACCTTATTTTATAGTATCAATTTCGTATAGATTTTTATTTAATTTTAATATCCGCGTCCTTCATATCAAGGGTTGAAAATTCTCCAATTGGGAATTTAACAGGCATTCCTGTTTTTTGTGACTTATACGCTGCAAGTATTATTTCCATTCCCTTTTTGCCTTCTTCACCGTTAACAAGTGGTTCCCTATTATTCTTTATAGCATCTATCATGTCCTTAAATAAAGGTGTGTGGCCGTATCCGTAAACTGTATCAGGATCGCCTTCCTGCATCTTAAGTATTTCTTCCTCTGAATCCTTTCCATCAGCAAATCTCCAAGTTTCAATTCTATTTACTGCAAGACCTCCAATAACAACTGAGCCATTTTCACCAAATATACTTAATGTCTCTTCTAAATTCTTTGGATATACACAAGCGCTTCCTTCTACAATTCCAATTGCACCGTTTTTGAATCTGATTATAATAGCGCCAAAATCTTCAGCTTCTATATCCCTTATAAAGTTCCCTGTTTGGGCATAAACGGAATCGATCTCTCCCCCCATCATCCATTGAAGAAGGTCAATATCATGTATGCACTGATTCATCAATGTTCCACCATCGAGCTCCCAAGTTCCCCTCCATGGTGCCTGCTTATAATAGTTCATATTTCTGTTCCATCTAATGCTTGCCATTCCGTTGATTAGCTTTCCAAATCTTCCTTCCTCAAGGGCCCTTCTTAGCATTTGAATTGGCTTATTGAATCTGTTTTGGTGGCATACGCAGAGTTTAACGCCTTTTCCCTTTGCAATTTCAATCATCTTATCGGCATCCTTTGTTGAAAGGGCCATTGGTTTTTCAACTATAACGTGCTTTCCCTTTTCCATACAGTAAATTGCAATTTCTGGGTGATATCCGCTTTCTGTTGCAATAGTTACAACATCTATATCTTCCTTTTCAAGCATCTCTTTATAGTCAGCGTAAACATTTACCTTTGCACCTTCTATTTTATTGATATATTCATTGGCCTTTTCTCTTGCCTTTTCTATATCAACATCACAAGTTGCAACAAGCTCTGCCTCCTCATGATTATTTACAATCGCCTCAACATGCTTATATGAAATTCTTCCACATCCAATTATCGCAAACTTTAACTTCATAAAATTACCTCCTTGAGTGCCTGCCTCTTGACTTTTTGACTTTTTGACTTTTTCAAATTTTTCCATATAGAATTTTTAGCCATCTTAGCAAAATTATTTTACACTATTTTAATGTAACTTGCTTTTAAAACCAATAATCTCATTATCCCTTTTTTCTATTATTGGGACTTATTTTTTATTTAAACCCGATTATCGTCTCGAATTTTTAAGTCCATACTTTTATTTCCCCTAAAGTTTATAAAAGTAATGAACCGTCCCTTTTACAAAGGCACTTTTGCAAAAGCAAAAGTGCCTAAGGGATTAAAGCTTAATTATCTTATCTCTGTTTTCTAAAACTTCTTTAGTTGCATTTCTTGTATCAAATACAACTTTTGCATTTTTTACTATAAAATCATAATCATACTTTGAATGGTCTGTTGTTATTATTACTATATCCGCATCCTTTAATGTTTCTTCTGTAAGTTCAACTGACACATAATGCTTTCCGTTGTGTGTAAACTCTGGTATATATGGATCGTTGTATGAAACTTTAGCATTTCTCTTTTCAAGATGTTCAATTACCTTTAAAGTTGGTGATTCTCTTAAATCATCTATATCCTTCTTATACGCTGCACCTAAAAGTAAAACCTTTGAACCGTTTAGCGGCTTTTTAAAGTCGTTTAATATGTGTGATGCCTTTTCCACAACAAACTCTGGCATGTAGTCGTTTATTTCCCCTGCTATTTCAATTAGTCTTGTATGATAATCATATTCCCTTGCCTTCCATGTTAAATAGAATGGGTCTATTGGAATGCAGTGACCACCAAGACCTGGCCCTGGATAGAATGCCATAAATCCGTATGGCTTTGTCTTTGCTGCTTCTATAACTTCCCATACGTCTATTCCCATTCTTTCGCAAAGGATTGCCATTTCGTTTACAAGGGCTACGTTTATATTTCTAAACGTATTTTCAAGTATCTTTTCCATCTCTGCAACCGCTGGTGATGATACTGTAAATATTTCTCCTTCTAGAACGTTTCTATATAAAGTTGCTGCAATCTCTGTACAGTCCTTAGTAACCCCACCTACTACCTTTGGTGTATTCTTTGTCTTGAAGAACTTGTTACCTGGGTCAACCCTCTCTGGTGAGAAGGCAAGATAAAAATCCTCTCCACACTTTAATCCTGTCTTTTCAAGTATTGGCTTTACAACTTCCTCTGTTGTTCCTGGATATGTTGTTGACTCTAAAACTACAAGCATTCCCTTATGAAGATAATTTGCTATGCTCTCTGTTGAATTAACAACATATGTTATATCCGGCTGCTTATACTTATCAAGCGGTGTTGGAACGCATATTGCAACGCAGTCAACCTCTGCAATTCTTGAATAATCTGTAGTTGCATAGATCATTCCCCTTTTAACAAGTTCAGCAAGCTCCTCATCAACAACGTCCCCTATGTAGTTGTGTCCTTCGTTTACCATGTCGCATCTTTTTTGCTGAATGTCAAAGCCTATTACCTTGTAGCCCGCCTTTGCCTTTTCAACTGCAAGGGGAAGACCTACATAACCAAGCCCCACAACACCAATTACCGCTGTTTTATTTTGTATCTTTTCTAAGAGCATTTCTTTAGTTGACATACATTTTCCTCCTTTTTCTTAAGTGCCTGGCACTTGACTTTTTGACATTTTGACATTTCCATATAGTGCCATTGAAGTATCGTTTTTATAGTTAAAATATTAACAATTAAATTTTATCTTAAAATTATCCGCCTTACAACTTAACTTTTGGTGCCTGGCACCTTATTTTAAGTTTTCAAACTCCTTAATTTTTTCTGCAACATACTTTTGCTGCTGTAATGTAAGTTCTGGATATAGTGGAATTGCAAAGGTCCTTTTGCTTGCATATTCTGCATTTGGAAGGTCCCCTTCCTTGTATCCAAGGTCCTTGTATACGTTTTGTAGATGCAGTGGAACCGGGTAGTATATTCCTGTTGCTACCCCATTGTCCTTAAGGTATTTTATTAGCTCATCCCTCTTTTCATGTTGAATTATATATAAATGATATATATGTTTATTATAATCCCTTACAACTGGTAGTTTACAGCTTGTGTCCTTTAAAAGGTCGTTATAAATTTCTGCCTTTTCTGCCCTTTTTCTGTTCCATTCATCTAAATACTTAAACTTAACATTTAAAATGGCCGCCTGAAGCTCATCGAGTCTGCTGTTATATCCTAAGATCTCATGATAGTATTTTACCTTGCTTCCGTGGAACCTTAGCATTCTAATCCTTTCAGCAACAGCATCATCATTTGTAACAACCATTCCCCCATCGCCGTATCCGCCTAAATTTTTAGTTGGGAAGAAGGAAAAACAAGCTGCATGGCCTATTGAACCCGCCTTTTTCCCCTTATACTCAGCACCAATTGCCTGACAAGCATCCTCTATAACTATAAGATTATACTTTTTAGCAATCTCCATTATCCTATCCATATCCACCATCTGCCCAAAGATGTGGACAGGGATTATGGCCTTTGTCCTTTCAGTGATTTTTTTCTCAATCTTATCAACATCAATACAATATGTATCAGGGTCTATATCAACAAACACTGGTTTTGCCCCTGCCTGGGATATCGTCTCTGCTGATGCAAAGAAGGTAAAAGGTGAAGTTATAACCTCATCTCCTTCTCCAATTCCAAAGGCCTTTAGCGCTAATAAAAGTGCATCCGTTCCATTGGCAACACCAATTCCATGTTTTACACCACAGTAACTAGCTATATCCTCTTCAAGCTTTTTAACCTGCGGCCCTAAAATATAATGCCCAGACTCTATTGTCGAAATAACCGCATCTTTAATCTCATCTTTAATCGTCTCAAACTGCGCCAAAAGATCCAAAAGCTGAATTTTCATGTATAACCCTCCCATTAAATCTAATAGCCTTTAATTTTCTTGACTTTTATACGTCGGCACAAATTCATGCATAAGGTCAAATATAACTTTATCATCTTCATTTAAAGCATTGTTTAACCTTTCAACCATCGTTAAAATGTCTTTAATATCATATTCCCCAGGCTTGCCTATGAAAATCTTTTTATGTTTTGTCTTTTTTAGCCCTTCTTCACTCATCAAAAGTTCCTCATAAAGCTTCTCCCCTGGCCTTAACCCAGTAAATACTATCTTTATATCCTTATCAGGCGCAAATCCCGAAAGCCTTATAAGCTGCCTTGCAAGATCAACAATTTTAACAGGTTTTCCCATATCAAGGACAAAGATCTCTCCACCCTCTGCCATTGCACCTGCTTGAATTACAAGCTGTGCTGCCTCAGGGATGGTCATAAAGTATCTATTTATATCAGGATGAGTTACCGTAACCGGACCTCCCTTTTTAATCTGCTCCTTAAAAAGAGGGATTACACTTCCGCTGCTGCCTAACACATTTCCAAATCTTACAGCAACGTATTCGGTTTTACTTACCTTATCATAGGCTTGTATTATCATCTCAGCAAATCTTTTGGTTGCTCCCATTATATTGGTAGGGTTAACTGCCTTATCCGTTGAGATTAAAACAAACTTTTCAACACCAAATTCATCAGCACACTTTACTACATTTAGTGTTCCTAATATATTGTTTTTTATAGCCTCCTTGGGATTTGCCTCCATTAAAGGAACGTGCTTATGGGCTGCTGCATGGAAAACAACGTTAGGCCTGTATTTTTTAAATATCTCCCTTAATCTTTCCCTCTCCCTTATTGAAGCTATTATAACCTCCTGATCAAGGTCCTTGTATTGGGATTTTAATTCCATCGAAAGGTTGTAGGCTCCGTTTTCATAAATATCCAATATAAGAAGCTTCTTAGGATTAAATCTTGCAATCTGCCTACATAGCTCTGACCCAATTGAGCCTCCTCCGCCGGTTACCAAAACAACTTTATCCTTTAAATAGTCGGCAATCTCGTCGATATTGAGCTCTACCGGCTCCCTTCCTAAAAGATCCTCTATCTCAACGTCTCTTATCTGGCTTATGGTAACCTTACCGCCGATTAGCTCATATATCCCCGGCAAAGTCTTTAGCTTGCATCCCGTCTGGCTGCATAGCCTTATAATCTCTGCCCTCTCCTCCTTATCGGCTGAAGGAATGGCAATTAAAATCTCATCTATCGCCATCTCCTCTACTATATCCTCAAGGTCCTTCCTGCCTCCAACTATAGGAATTCCTTGGATGTATTTTCCCTTTTTAGACTCATCATCATCCACAAAGGCAACAGGAATGTATCCAAGCTCCGAATGCTTTTTCATCTCCTTTGCTACAATAGCCCCTGCATCCCCAGCACCAAATATTAAGATCCTCTTTCCTTTTTTGCCTGAAAGGGCCTGCATCCCCTCAAAGTGCATTATAACCCTTCTCAGGAATCTAACTCCTCCACTTGCCATTATCGTAAAGGCCCACATGACAAAATAAACGCTAAGGGGAAGCCTATTTCTCATCACAACACCATATATAAAAGAAACAGCACTTCCTACCGATACCGCAACGATAACCGACAAGAGCTCCTCTATACTTGCATATCTCCATATGCTTGTATACAGCTTAAATATGTAAAAGGATATAACCATTATTATTGAAATTGGAATAAAGGATTCTTTGTATCTTTCAAGATATGCCGGAGGTATCCTCCAGGAAAATCTAAAAAAGTATCCTAAAAATATCGCAGCGTTTATGAAAATTATGTCGCTTAAAACTAAAAGTGCCACCTTTATCCTGCGTTTCATATCATATTCCCCAATCTTTAGAAAAATTTTAACACAATCATTTATAATTATACTCCATTTGCAAATAATAGTAAAATGTTTTTACCCCTCTTACCCTTCTTAAATTTTAAATTTTTTATTAAATTTAGGTGCCAGGCACTTAAGATTTAAGATTTTAAAAAAACCGCCCTAAACTTAGGCGGCGTTACATTTTTATATTCTTCTTTATCTGTATAATTTCATACCAATTCTTTGCAGTAATCTCCTCAACTAAACTAAAATCCTTTCTTATTGCCTTTACATCAGCTGCCATTTCAGCAACATCATATGTAAGCTTATCTATCTCAGCCTTGTGAACTTCAATTGCATGTTCAAGAGCCCTTAAAATCTCTGTGTTTTCCTTTACCCGTTCTTTAATAAGTCCAACTTCACTCTCTAACTTATCCATTCTTGATTCTAACTTATCCATTCTTGATTCTAATTTATCCATTCTAGATTATAATTTATCCATTCTTTCTTCAAGTCTGTCTAACTTTCTATTAGTCTCCCTTAAATCCTCCCTTAAACCATTGACACCTTCTGTTAGATTCTCAAGAAGCTTTAAAATCTTTTCCTCCACCATCTGCACCTCCACTAAAATTTTACCACAAAGCAGCTTTAATAGCAATTTACATATATTTACACAAAAAGGCAAGTAGAACCTACTTGCCCGTCCTCTTTATATTTTCTACCAGAAGGATATTGATCCTATTAACCACAGCCTTTCCTACAACCCCATCAGCAACCATCCTATTATCCTTCTGTAGCTTTCTAACTGCATCTGCCGTCTTAGCATCAAAAACACCATTTGCTGAAAGTCTATATCCAAGCCTGTTTAACGCATTTTGTAGCCTTTTTACATCATCACCCTTTACATTTAACCTCAATACCCTCTTATAGGTTAACTTAAGACCTTCATAGGTTTTAGCATCTTTAATAATCAGATTATATAAATTCTCATCCACAACACCCGTCGCTTTTAGTCCCTTTTTCTTTTGGTAGTCTACAACTGCATTGTATGTCTTATCCCCAAAATATCCCGTCGGGGTTCCTATATTATATAAAAGTGTATTCAATGCCCCTTGCAAGGTTTTAATCCTTATATCCTTCATTCCCTTTTTTAATTGAAAGGAGCTTCCCCTTGATACAGGCTCCTTAATTACATTAAACTTCAACTCATAACTTAACACATTTTCAGGCTGCAGCTCATCCTTTACCTCTGCCTTAACAACATACTCCCCTATCTCCTGAGGAACAAAGGCAATACTATTTACATAATTAAAATCCTGCCCATAAACCAGGTTCTCATCCTTATAAACCTCTATCTTATAAGCTATCCTATCGCTTCCACCCTCCGTCAATACGCTTATATTAACAGGCTTTTTCTCATAAACGGTATTCTTATCTAAAATAACGTTTACTCCGCTAATGGGACTGTAAGCATTAAACTTAACTTCCCTGTAATCGTCAAAATCCTTAGATGAGTAAACATTTCTAATATACGCCTTTAATGTGTATTGCCCTTCTTCTTGAAGCTGATATTTAAAATCGATACCCTTAGAATATTCTCCCCCTATTAAAAGGTTATCACCCTTATAGAGCTCAAACTTAAATAGTAAATTGTCAATGCTTGAACTTTCAATAATAGGATTTGCCGTTATTTCTTCCCCAATTAAAAATTTATCTTTATTTGTATTAAGTAAAATAAGCTTAGAATTTAAAGACTCAATCTGAGCGCCATCATAATAGAACTTTAAAATTTCATCAAACCTTTGCCCTGCAAGGGCCCTATTTTTTGCCCCGATTTGGCTCATTCCAACGCCGTGACCAAAACCCTTTCCTATAAATGTATAAGTATCAGTTGCTGCATCATAAGTAACATCATAAAGGGCACTTCTAAAGCTAAATGCTATCCTTGGCTGCTCCTTTGTTAAGGTTTTTATGACCTCTAATCCATTTTGGTCTAAATAAACAACATCCATCCTTGCGATTCTTCCGCTATTGTTCCTCACAATCGAGTTTAAATCTATTCTTAAAAATCTGTCATTTGGGCCTAATATATTCTTTGCCTTTAACCTTGAATCGATATCGATAACAGTTAAAACAACAGGGTTTTCCGGCCAAGTGTAGGTATCAAAGGTATCTTCCTTTGCTATTAAATACGGCAACTGACTTGTCCAAACATTCCCCGATGCCTCAGTCCACCCTCCGTTGCTTGCTGAAAAGTAGGCAGAAATAATTCTTCCCCCATAGGTCATAATGATTCCCCTTGTCTCTTCAACTGCCCTTATGGAGTTTACCTTTGTTTCATCATATCCTCCATAAACCTGACAATGAACAGTATCACAAAGATCATACCCATCTATTCTATGTTTCCCAATGTTAGAAAGGGCATAACACCTTGCAGCAACCGCCTGGGCCTTTAATGCCTCTAAAGGGAATGAATCGCTCATCTCCCTTGGAACAACACCCTTTAAATAATCCTCAAGGTTTAATGTGTTTATAGGTAAAATTAGATTATTTTTCATCACAAATGTCATTTTCCCTAAATATTTAAACGTCTTAGTTCGGCTTTTTAAAGATAATGTATTATCTGCCTTTACTGGAATAAACTGCAGCTGCTGATATGAAGCATTATTAAAAAGAATAGCCCCATTAGAAATGGACAACACAAAACTTGAGCCTGATGGATACATGATGCCGTCTACCACATAATCTCCATTTAATGTAACTGTTATACTTGCCGCCATCATACTCTCAAGACCTATTGAGACATCCTTAAAATAATCCTGTTGGTATTTTGCAAAAACTTGTAAAGGGGATATCATCAATATAATAGCTAAAAATATGGATAAAAATCTTTTCATCCCCTTCATCCCCCCTTTAAAGCCATTATATACCATATGCCCCATTACTTCAATCCATTTCGACAACAAAAAAAGCTAAAAATGAAGAACTCTCCTCATTTTTAGCTTTATATTACATCCCAAATAAAGAAACTAATTTCATAACATCCCCTAAATCCAAATTAGAAAAAAGTGCCGACTTTATCCTCTGCTTTGACTCCTCAGGAAGTTTTTTATACTTAGCCTTAACTGAATCAGCATATTTTTTATAAGGGTAATCTGGATCCTTAGCTACTTTATTTAACGTCGATTGTATCGTTGAAATTATTGCCCTTTCTTCTTGTGTCTTTAGATTTGGATATACTTTATTAAGCCCGCTGCTTATTTTCTTTAAAGAATTCACCACATCATCAGGAAGCTTTTTAGATGTGCCTTCTTTAATTTTCGTGCTACTTTTTGACGACTCTTTTTTAGAACTTTCCTGCTCATTTTTTTCAACCGACTCAGGATTTTTTACTAAATTTTCTTGCTTTTTTAAAGGTTCTAAAAGATTAATTTTGCCTAATTTAATTTCTACCTTTCTATCTTTATAAGTTAAATTTTCTATATTTATTGGGAGGGTATTTTTATCTATTACAATGTTCCCATTTTTAAAATATTCAAGGTCTTTAAACCTATTAATTACCAAATTTAAAGGCAACGGCATCTTCCCAATTCGAAATTTAATTGGAGAAATCACTAAAGCATTGCCCTCGTCGTTAATTTTAAAATCAAAATTAAAATACAAATCTTTATCTTTATAATTCACTAAAACAAATGTTCTAATCCTATCTTCGATTAAATTGACATATGCATTTTTTATTTTAACACCCTTCTTTTCTACAGGGCGTTGTAAAAAGTATGAAACAAGTGCATTTATATTCTCTTCATCAGCTTCAACACTCCCTCCTACACCCTGCGCATCAATTATTTGATCTGCTAATTTTGAAGAAGGCTCATACTTTGGCATTTCATATTTTGAAATTGCTAGCACATAAGAAATTCCAATAAATAAGAATATAATTCCTAAAGAAATTACTCCTATTTTTTTTAAAATCCTCATTGCTTCACCTCAATCTTAATATTTTCTTTATTATACCACAAAAAGGAATAAAAAAATATCCCCCTTAGGGGACTACTTGACTTTTAGACTGACTCCTATGCTATATTTATTGCTTCCTTCTGTTACTGTAAAGGTCAAACTAAAAGTTGAATCATATTGCCTTACGTTGCCAAGTTGTATTCCCGGCGGAGGATTATCAGGAAGTCCTAAATCACTTGGGACATTAATTGACAAAACTTGATTAGCCTTTGCATTAAATTTTTTCCCAGCTATTTCAATAACTCCATCCTTATTTAAAACAAAATTGATCTTGACTACTGTATCATCGTTAGATAATCTCGTTAAATCAAAAGTATAGTTGTTTCCGCTAACATTACCTTCTAATATGCTTCCATTTCCAAGCGTTACATTCAGACTTTTTATTACGCCATTTGGATTAGTTGTGTTAGTCGGATTAGGATTTGGCTGCGTAGAACCTATTTCAGTTGAAGGGTTATTGGTGCCTGTTGTCCCTTCATTAGAATTGACCTGGCCTGTGCTGTTTTCTTGATTATTAGTTGTATCCCTTGATGAATCATTAGAATTAGTTTCACTGCTGTTTCCACTGTTATTTTCACTGCTATTATTATTCGATGAAGGGCTTTCTCCATTTAAACTGTTAGAACTATTTTCTACGCCCTGCTTACTATCCTCTATTTTTTCTTTTTCAAAAACCCTAATAACCCCTGTTGTTATATAACTATCATTAGTTTTTACTCCAACCCTTTTTACATATATTAAAAATTGATATCTACCTGGGCTTGGAAATCTATATGATATTGAAAATACTTTACTTGAATTCATAATACCTGTATAATTTCTGTCCTTGATTTTATAAAGGTCATAGCTTTTCTTAAAATCTAAATCTTTAACTATTACCCTATACTGCACATTCCCATTATAATTTTTGGCATTTATCTTGATTATTGCCCTTTCATCAAGTTTGTATTCTGCCATTGGCCTTTGAAGTAAAACTACTACAGCCTTTTTGACTGTCTTAGCATCTATCGAACTTAAACAGAAAAAAACAAAAATAATTACAAATAAAAGTAAATTTATAATTTTTTTCATATTTTTCCCCTTTCTAAAAAAGAGCCATCCAAAAGGATGACTCTTATTTTAATGTCACAGTATAAACATATTTATAGTTACCGTCATTTAATACTATCTTTACTGGCTTATTAACAAAATCACCTATCTTTGCAGTTTGAATAACAGATATTCCTAAAGCCATCGTAATTTCACTCTTTGCTATAGTCTTATCATTTCCTAATCCATATACTACTTTATTGTTAACTGATATAGATTCAACATTTATTCCATAAACCTTAATAGCTTCGTAGGTTACATCTCCATTAGTTAACAAGTATACATATGGAATTAGGGCAGGTAGATTTTCGAATTTTGAGTCAGAAGCAATCTTATAATACAGTGCATTGTATGTTGCTGCATTTGGACTTTCTAAGAAGGCCTTTGCATTAATCATACCCTTATTTTGTAGAATTTCAATTAAATATTGATTGTAATTCTTGAAGCTGTCGTTTGCTCCTACCTTAACTTCAATATTTCCTAAAACTGTCTTTAATGTATTTGCTGTGCTTATAACCTTTGATGTTTTAGCGTCACTTTGATTTTGCTCATCTAATTTGCCAAAGCTTAAGAATTTATTTCTAAATATGTCGTAAGACTGAGCAACAGTATATGTCTTTATATCTTCTTTCTTAATTTTTAAATCTATTGCGTAATTGTATGCCCCGTTTGAATATCCTAAGTTGTTTAAAGTTGGTTTTTCATATCTATCTGATACATATTCATAAGCCCAAAGTGCATCTATTGTTGTATTAATTCCAAGATTTAATACTCCGTTTGTTGGACTTGGAGGAACTACTCCTCCACCAATCGTTACACCGGTTTGCTCTTGTGGTTTTCCGTCGATCTTTTCAACCTTTCCTTCACCTGATACCTTTACTTCATTGTTGTTCTTTACAACATCTACAACAACAGCTTCCTTATTTACAACAACTTCTACCTTAGCCTTTACATCGATCTTTTCTACCTTGCCTGATGTAACAACTACTTTTACTTCACCCAATACTTCAACAGTTCCAAAGTTACCTCTAAGCTCTACTGTCTTCCCTGCGGCATCCTTTTCTACAACAACCTTACCAAAGGAACCGCTAGTTACTTCAACTATTGCTCCTGATAATACCTTAGTTACATCAATTGCTGTTAATCCTTCTGATACTACTCTAACACTCTTTTGAGACTTAACTTCTAAATTCTTTGCCTTTACTGATTTTAAATGGATACTGTCCTTTCCTCCTGACAATACAACTATCTTCTCAGCTTCAACATTTTCAAGTGTTGCATTGCCATTTTCACCTGGGTTAACATAAACCGTTCCCTTTACCTTAGCGTTATAAAGCTTTGTATTGTTTGCATTTAAATATACATCCTTTTCAATTAATACAAATTCAGCACCATAAGTTTGGCCTTCCTTGTCAAGAATTATATCTTTGGGTTCTTCCTTAGGTTCTTCTTTTGGCTCTTCTACTGATACCTTAGCTTTTACTACAAACTTTCTTGTTACAGCGTATGAATCATAATAAACCTTTGCACCTACTCTTTTTACATACACAACTACATAATACGTTCCTGATTCTGTAATTGAAAACCCTACATTAAAGTTTCCTTGTGCTGAAATTTGCTTGTTGTAATATTTTCCTGGGTATTTTGCAAATAATTCTTTTACGATTTGTCCTTTTGAATTTCTAATATGTATCCTGTATTGAACCTTGCCCTTATAATTTGGTGCTTTAACTGAGAGGCTAATTCTTTCGCCTTCAAAGTATTGTGTCTTTGGCTGAATAGACACAACAACCTTTGGTTTAACTACCTTTGATGCAGCAAAGGTGTTAAATCCAATAACAACAAATACAAACAAAAACGCTAAGGTAATGCTTAAAAATTTTTGAGCTCTTTTCATGTATAGCCCCCTTCCCATAAATTATTCATAGCTATTTTACCAAATTTTTGAATTAGTTTCAAATATCTTCGATATATTTAGACAAATTTTGTAATTAAATTTTTTATATACTGAACATTCCTAAAAATTCTTCTTTTACCTTGTTTAATTTTTTCTCAGAATCCTTTAGATTTTCTCCCCTAACTGCAAAATAAAACTTGATCTTAGGCTCTGTCCCTGAAGGTCTTGCTGTTATTATGCTCTCATCCTCTAAAATGACTTGTATTACATTGGACTTTGGAAGATTTATTTTTTCCTCCTTTCCGTCCCTTAAATCCCTTTCTACACTTTCTTTATAATCCTTAACTACAACAGCCTTAACCCCAGCGATTTCCTTAGGTGGATTGTTTCTTAACATATCCATGATTTCCTTTATCCTTTGACTTCCTTCAATGCCCTCTAATGTTACTGATTTTAAGTCCTCTTTAAAATATCCATACCTTTCGTAAAGGCTCAAAAGCCCCTCATAAAGACTCATTCCCTTTAATTTATAAAACCCTGCCATCTCACATATTAGCATTGATGCTATAACCGCATCCTTATCCCTTACAAAATCCCCTGCAAGATAACCATAGCTCTCCTCAAATCCAAAAACAAATGTCTTATCCTTCTTTTCCTCAAACTCCTTTATCCTTTCTCCTATGTATTTAAACCCTGTTAAAACGTCCATTATCTCAACATTATAATCCTCTGCAATCCTTCTTGCCATTTCAGTTGTAACAATTGTTTTTATAACCACACCATTTTCAGGCATCTTTCCTGTTGCCTTTAGGTTTTCTAATATATAATGGGTTAGAAGGGCACCCGTTTGATTTCCTGTTAAAACGATGTATTCTCCTTCCTTATTCTTAACAACGACACCAACTCTATCACAATCTGGGTCCGTCCCTATTATTAAATCTGCCTCCATCTCCTTTGCCATTTCAATTGCCCTTGTAAAGACTTCATGTTCCTCAGGATTTGGATATTTTACCGTTGAAAAGTTTGGATCTGGATTTTCCTGCTCCTTTACAACATAGACATTTTTGTATCCAAGCTCAGCTAAAACCCTTCTTACAGGCTTGTTTCCTGTTCCATGAAGGGGAGTATATATAACCTTTAGACTGTCCTTTACATTATTAACAACATCCTTATTTACAGTAAGTCCCTTAACAAGGTTTATATAAGCCGTTTCAACCTCATCGTCTATAAGCTTGAAAAGTCCTGATTCCTTTGCCCTTTCTAAATCCACTGTTTTAATTTCTGAATAGTCGACGTTTTTTATCTCGTTTAATATTCCTTCTGCATGGGCTTCCGTAATCTGTCCTCCGTCGGACCAATAAACCTTATATCCATTATACTCCTTTGGATTGTGGGATGCAGTTATAACTATTCCTGCTGTAGTTTTTAAGTATCTTACAGCAAAGGAAAGCATTGGCGTTGGCCTTAGCTCCTTATATATAAATGTTTTTATCCCATTTGCATTTAATACAAGGGCAGCCTCCGTTGCAAATATATCGCTGTATAATCTTGAATCGTAGGCAATTGCAACTGAAGGGTCCTTTACTTTCTGCTTTAATATATAATTTGCAAGTCCCTGGGTTGCCTTTCTTACCGTATACACATTCATCCTGTTTGTTCCTGCACCAATTATTCCCCTTAATCCACCTGTTCCAAACTCCAGTTCTTTATAAAATCTTTCCATTATCTCCTTTTCATCAAGCCCTAAAAGCTCATTTTTTGTATCTTCATCAAACTGCAGCCATCTTTTATACATTTCCATGTATTCCACAAAAAACACCTCCTGAAACAATTTATTTAATATTTTAATAGATGTCCTTTATTTTTACAACTAAAAAATCCCAACTATTCCATCTCATCCTTTAACCTTTTAAGGGCTCTTTCTTTAAGCCTTGCAATTGCCATGTAGTGGCATCTTTTATTTTGTGCTATTTCAACCATGCTCTTGTTTTTAAAATAAAAGTCTATTATAACTTCCCTTTGCTTTTTCGTCAGCTTATAAAGGGCATCGTAAAGCCTTTTTATATTTTCCTCCTTTATCCTTTCCCCTTCAAGGTCAAAATCACTTGGAATTATCTCATACATATTTTCCCCATCCTCAGTTATTTCTTGATCTAAACTTACATATTCTAAATTAGCCTTTACTGAAAATTCCCTCATTTTATTTACAACCGCCCTTTTTACATAGGCCTCAAAGGGGCATTTGGAACTTAAGTCGTAATTTTCTATGCACTTTAATATTACAATCCTCCCCTCCTGCATTGCATCCTCAAAATAGGATTTATTCTTTATATACAAACTGCACGCCCTCTTTAAAAGGGGCTCAAACCTTTTAAGAATCAAAACCTTTTTATCATCATCCTTTCTCGCAAGTAAAACCAAATCCCTCATATCATCCCCTCCTTAAGAGGATGATACAAGAGAAAAAATTTTTTGTTAAAAACGGAAAAATAACATTTCAATGCAGAAAAGTTACATTTTTGTGCGGAAAAATAACATTTCATAACGGAAAAATGACATTCCGCATTGTGAAAGTTATTTTTTCAAAAAATTTAAGGGGATTTTCCCCTTATGCAGCTTTTTTAATTTTTCTTTTTATCATGTCTAACACATAAACAAACTCTTCCAATTTTAATGCATGGACCATACCAAAGTAAACTAAAGCTCCAACAAAGGCACAGCCAAATACCGAGATCACATCCCCCTTAAAGCCTGTCCCAAACTTAAGCTGCAAAAATTTATTTAAAACAAACACAACTGCCCCCATAACAAGAGAGGATAAAAGCATCTTATTAAAGGAACTTATAAGCTTTTTCATCCCTATATCCTCTATTTTCCTATTTAAACTTCTTATCAAAAGCAATGTGACAACTGTAACAGAAATAGATGTTGCAAGGGCAAGTCCAGCAACCCCAATAAATTTAACTAAAATAATATTAAGTATTATATTCAAAATAACCCCTACAACGCTATTTATCATAGGTGTCTTAGTATCTTTAATTGAATAAAAGGCTCTTCCTACTACATCCCTGACTCCTATAAAAATCATCCCTGGCGAATAACACAAAAGTGCAATGGAAGTCAAATATGCAGCACCGCTATCAAAAGCTCCCCTTTTAAAGACTATGTCAACAATTGGCTGCCTTAAAATCATCATCCCTATTGTTGCAGGAAGCATAATTAGTAAAATAACATTTATCCCCTTTATCAACGCATTTTTATAGGCTTTTAAATTTTCTTGGGCAGAATATGTAGAAAGGGTAGGATATATAACCGTCGTTATTGCAACGGCAAAAATGCCATAAACAAACATATTTAGCTTATTCGCAAAATTCAAAACAGCAATTGAACCTTCCCCAACAGTTGTTGCAAGCATTCTGTCAACTAAAAAATTCACCTGAGAAACAGAAACACCTATTATAACTGGGGCCATAAGCTTAACCATTCTTATTATGTTCTCGTCCTTAATGTTCAAATAAAATTCATAATAATATCCCAATTTTTTAAACTTTGGAATTAAAAAAGCAAACTGGACAAAATAAGCCACAATAGTCGCTATAGTTAAACCATATACCCCAAACTTTCCCGCAAAAAGAGCCAAATACGAAATAATAACAACATTCATTAAAACTCCAACAAATGCAGGTGCTGTAAACTCCTTATGAGACTGCAAAATTCCTGTAAAAATACTTTGCATTGCAATAAAAATCATCGAAATAAACATAAGCTTTGATACAACAATGGCTTTATTGAAAACAACTAATTCGCCTTTAAACCCAGGTGCAAATACCATAACGATATACTTTGAAAAAATAATTCCAAATAAGATAAATCCAATAACAAGTATTCCAACAATATTAATCACATTATTAACAAACCTAATCCTATCCTCTTTGCTTTTCCTTTCAATAAACTCCGTAAGGATAGGAATAAAGGTTGTTCCTATCCCACTTCCTATGCTATTAAAAATTAACATAACAAGCCCTATTGCAAAGGTGTATATATCCGTATCATACGATGCACCGAATTTATAAGCCAGAAGGGTTTCACGAAGAAACCCTAGGAATTTGCTGAGGATTGTGAAAAGTATAATAAAAACAGAACCTTTTAGTATACTACTTTTGGTCATAAAAACACTCCTTATTTAGTTTTTTGTTATATGTATTTTTCATTAATTTTTTATCTCATTGCTTGTATAAAAGCAATTATATCCAATGATTTTTACAATCCTTTCACTTGAATTCCCATCTCCAAAATAATCGTGCTTTTCACCCTTTGACATAAAGAACCTTATGGCATTTAAAATAGCCTCATAATCGCTTCCAACTAATACATTCCATCCGTCTTCTACTGTTTCCACCCATTCAGTCTCATCCCTCATTGTAATGCAGGGGACATCCAAAAAGTAGCTCTCCTTTTGAACTCCACCGCTGTCGGTTACGATCTTTTTAGCTGCCATCTCAAGCATTATCATATCAAGATACCCAACAGGGTCTATAATTTCTATATTTTCTCCAACTTTTATTTCATAGTCCTTAATAAACTTCCTTGTCCTCGGGTGAAGGGGAAGAACTATCTTTTCATTTGAATCCTTTAGGGCATTGAATATATTAACCATCTTTTCCTTGTAGTTTGTATATTCTGCCCTGTGGATTGTAACAAGGAGATATTTCTTTTCCTTAAGCCCTAATCTTTCTAGAATGTTAGATTTTTTCTTTGCAATTTCAATGTTATAAAGGATGCTGTCGAACATTACATCCCCAACGTTGTAAACTCCCTTTTCAATTCCTTCCCTTTTTAAATTCTTAACTGCTGTTTCCGTTGGGCAAAACAATAAATCTGAAATGTGATCTGTTAAAACCCTATTTTGCTCCTCTGGCATTGCCTTGTTAAAGCTTCTTAATCCTGCTTCAACGTGAATAACAGGGATAAGAAGCTTACTTGCCGCAAGGGCACCTGCCAAAGTTGAATTTGTGTCCCCATAAACCAATACAGCGTCAGGTTTTTCTTTTAAAATTACTTCTTCTATTTTTATTAGCATATTCCCCGTCTGCTCCCCATGGTTTCCTGAGCCAACATTAAGGTTATAGTCCGGTTTTGGGATATTAAGC
>NZ_JAUONW010000004.1:0-96740 GCF_030546345.1 Caloramator sp. CAR-1 | reverse complement strand
AAAAAACAATTAGYTATTAKTAACTTTAAGAAACAAGCTAAGAAAGTAGCCAAAATACATGAGAAGATAAGAAACCAAAGGGAAGATTTTTTGCAAAAGCTGTCCTCTAAAATTATAAACGAAAACCAAGTTATAATTTTGGAGGACTTAAAGGTTAAGAATATGTTAAGAAATAACAAACTATCAAAGTCCATATCAGATGTAGCATGGTCAAAATTTGCAAATATGCTTGAATATAAAGCATTATGGTATGGAAGAACAATAGTAAAAATAGATATGTTTTATCCATCAAGTCAAATATGTAATATATGTGGTTATAAAAATGAAGAAGTAAAAGACTTAAACATAAGGGAGTGGGAATGTCCAATATGTAGGACAGTCCACGATAGAGATGTAAATGCAATTAAAAATATATTAAAAGAGGGAAAGAGGATATTAGGTATAGCATAAGTAAAAACAGTAGGGTAGGGACTACTCGAATTAACGCCTGTGGAGATAGTAGGTAAAAGGTCAATGAAGCAGGAATCCCGCGACTTTAGTCGTGGGAGTTTCAAATAAATTATCAGGTAGAAATTTTGGATTTGCTTTTAAAATTAAAGGAAGAACTAAATATTACAATTTTTTGTGTATTACATGATTTGAATATGGCTTCACAATATAGTGATTTTTTAATAGCAATGAAGGATGGACGAATAATTAAAGTTGGAACACCTAAAGAGGTTATAAATAAAAATGTTATTAAAATGCTTTTTAATTTAGAAGTTTCTGTTTTTACAAATCCTATTAATAACAGGCCATTTATAGTTCCTTTGTCTAAATTGACGCAAATAAGGTGATAATATGAGGATTGAAAGATACAGGGATTTAACAATAATTGATTTAGACGATGAAAAATATCTTGTTGTTGCTTGTGATTCTTGTGGAGGGGTTGGAAAAAAAGAATTTGACGTTGTCAGAGCCGAGCCTGAAATAGTAGGTTATTATACCGCTTATGTTCCATTGGCTGAGGTTATATCTATAAAGGCACAGCCAATTACGATAATAGATACTCTTTCGGTTGAAATGGATAATTATGGAATAAAGATCATTGAAGGTATTAAAAAATTATCCAGGGAAGCTGGTTTGGTTGATTGTATTTTAAACGGTAGCACGGAAGAAAATTTTAAAACTGTGCAAACAGGTGTTGGAATTACTGTTATAGGATATCTTTTAAAAAAGAATTTTCCAATAACAACCCATGAAGGTGATATAGCGTTGATAGTAGGAATACCAAAGGTTGGAGAAGAAGTATTAGAAGATAAAGGAGAAATCTTGACGATAAAAAAACTTATTGAAATTAGGTCTATAAGCTATGTTAAAGAAATTCTTCCTGTAGGCTCAAAGGGGATTTATGTTGAGTTAAAGGAGATTGAAAGGGCTAATAATTTAAAACTGGTTTATAGAAATCAAATTGATATAGATTTAAAAAAGTCTGGAGGACCATCAACCTGTGCAATTGTTACATTAGAAGAAAAATATTTGGAAGATTTTAAATCGAAAATTGATATCCCTATACACATATTAGGAAGATTTTATAAGGAGTGATTAAATGAGAATAATGGTTCAAGGAACATCATCCTCCTGTGGTAAAAGTATAACTGTTGCAGCTCTTTGTAGGATATTTTATCAAGATGGTTACAGGGTATGTCCATTCAAATCCCAAAATATGTCATTAAATTCTTATGTGGATGATGAAGGATTAGAGATGGGAAGAGCTCAAGTTCTTCAAGCTCAAGCTGCAGGTATACAGCCAAGAGCTTTTATGAATCCAATTTTGTTAAAACCTACCACAGATAAAAAAAGTCAGGTTATTATAATGGGGCGTCCATACAAAAATATGGATGCAGTTGAGTATTTTGAATATAAAGCTAACCTTAAGGATAAAATTAAAGAAATATACAAAATGATAGAGAAAAATTTTGACATAGTCGTTATAGAAGGAGCTGGAAGTCCTGCAGAAATAAACTTGAAAGAAAATGATATTGTGAATATGGGTATGGCAGATATTGCAAATTCAAAAGTCATTTTAGTGGCAGATATTGATAAAGGTGGAGTATTTGCTTCAATTTATGGAACATACATGTTGCTTGAAGATGAAGAAAGAAAAAGAATAAAAGGAATAATTATAAATAAATTTAGAGGGGATAAATTACTTCTAAAAAGCGGAATCGAAAAAATTGAATCATTAATAAATGTTCCGGTTATAGGTATAGTGCCCTATTTTAATTTAAAACTTGAAGACGAGGATGCTGCAGGATACAGAAAGGAAAAGGCCAATGGCAAAATTAATATTAGGGTTATAAATCTACCTAGGATTTCAAATTTTACAGATTTTGATGCTTTTATGTTTGACGAGGATGCAACTATCAAGTTTATTGATAGACCTATTGAGCTTGAAGGTGCAGATATGGTAATAATACCTGGAAGTAAAAATACTTTAGAGGATTTAAGATGGTTAAAAGTCAGCGGATTTTATGATGAACTTTTAAAATTTGATGGTATAGTGTTTGGTATATGTGGCGGATATCAAATGATGGGGAATAAAGTAATAGATGTAGAAGGTTGGGAAACACAAAAGGGAGATTTTGAGGAGGGACTTAAGTTTTTTGATACAACAACTTTTTTGCTTGGAGATAAAAAGACAAGAAATATTTCAGGACAAGCTTTTGGTAAAAGAATAAAAGGATATGAAATACATATGGGAAAAACCATAAATAATAAAAATCCTTTTGTTGAAATAAATTTTGAAAAAGAAAATTATCTTGATGGAGATTATAAGGATAATAAGTATTTTGGAACATATGTTCATGGAATTTTTGATTCAGGAGAGTTTAGGAGTTTTATTTTAAATTTAATTAGGGATAAAAAGGGGATAAGAATAAAAAAGTCCGTTGATTTGGATGAAAAAAGGGAGGAGGAGCTTAATAAACTTGCGGACATTTTTAGACAAAATGTGGATATAGATTTCATATATAAGCTCATGAAAGAGGAAGAGTGATATGATTGATATTTTGTTAGGATGTATTTTAGATTTGATATTTGGTGATCCTTATTGGTTTCCACATCCTGTAAAATTTATGGGAAAACTTATTGCATTTGAGGAAAAGATTTCAAGAAGATTGTTTAGAGGTAATGGTTTATATTTTGCAGGATTTTTAATTGTTTTAATTAATATATCTTTAGCATATTTTATTCCATTTTATATTTTGAAAGCTTTAAGGTTTAATAAGTATATATATCATGCTGTAAATATATTTTTTATATATACTTTGGTGGCTGCAAGAAGTTTAAGGGATGAGGCTTTCAAGGTTTTTAAAGCATTAAATATTTCTTTAGATGAAGCAAGATATAGACTTTCTTTCATAGTAGGACGTGATACTAAAAATTTAGAAGAAAAGGAAATTATAAGGGCAACAGTAGAAACAGTTGCTGAAAATACTTCTGATGGAGTAATTGCTCCTATTTTTTTCCTGATCTTTGGAACTCCTTTAGGATTTGTTTATAAAATGGTAAATACAATGGATTCAATGCTTGGATATATGAAGGAAGAATATAGGTATATTGGTTTTTTTCCTGCTAAGACAGATGATATTTTCAATTTTATTCCTGCACGTATTACAGGATTTCTAATGATATTGTCAGGGATATTCAATTATGATATAAAGTATGCTTTAAAAATAATGATAAGAGATCGAAAAAATCATAAAAGTCCAAATTGTGCTTATCCTGAGGGTGCAGCAGCTGGACTTTTAAAGGTAAGGCTCGGTGGAGATAATTATTACTTTGGTGAACTTGTTAAAAAACCTACGATTGGTGATGCGGTTAGAGAGTTAGAAAAGGAAGATATATTAAAAACTATAAAAATAATGTTTAGAACAGAATTTTTGTTTTTAATAATTTCATTAATATTAAGTTTTTGGATTTAAGGAGGATGTATGATACACGGAGGAGATATATATTCCATACAAAAAACTGTATTAGATTTTTCAAGCAATATAAATCCTCTTGGAATTGTTGAGGGGTTGAAGGAACATTTATTTCAAAATTTTAATAGGGTTGAGGTTTATCCAGATATTAAATATAGAAATTTAAAAAAAAGGATTGCTGACTATTTAGGAGTAAATGTTGAAGAAGTAATAGTTGGAAATGGTGCTGTGGATATATTAAACAATATAGTTTTGATGTTTGAAAGGATAGTTGTTTTTGTTCCATGTTTTATTGAATATATATTAAGACCTAAGTTGTATAAAAAGGAAGTGTTAATGTTATATCTTAAAGATGATTTTAGTTTAGATTTAGATTTACTTCACAAACATTTAAAATCGTCGGATCTTTTGATTTTAGGTAATCCTAATAATCCAACTGGTCTTAGAATAGATAAAGATAAATTGATCGAGATAGCTAGTTTAACGGAAAAAAGAGGTGCTTTTTTGCTGCTTGATGAGGCTTTTTTTGAGTTTTGTGAAGGATACGATAGTATAAAGGAACTTAGAGCTTTTAAAAACGTATGTATTATAAGAGCTGCTACTAAGTTTTTTGCATTACCTGGAATAAGGCTTGGATATGCTTATGCTGATAAAAATTTTGTTGATAAGTATTCAAATTATGAATTACCTTGGACAGTAAATATATTTGCAGAACTTGCTGCTGATATTATTTTTAATGAAGATTATATAAAAAAGACTAAAGAATATATAAAGATTCAAAAGGATTATATGTTTAAACGACTTAGTGAAATTAAAAATGTTAAACCCTTTAACACAGATTGCAATTTTATGCTTATTAAATTATTAAAATATGATGAAGAATATATATTTGAAAGATTGTTGCAAAAAAATATATTAATACGGAAATGCTCAAATTTTTATGGATTAGATAATACATTTATTAGAATAGCAATAAAAAGAAAAGAAGATAATGAAGTTTTATTAAGAGAAATTAATAATATTTTAGGTGATGAAGATGAAATTTAAATACCCAGGAAGCATTGGAGAGATTCTTCAGGGAAGAGTAAAGGATAAAGATATTTTAGTTTCCTTTCCGGTTAATCTTTTTACTTATGTGGAATTAATTGATGATCTTTTCGATGATGGTAATTACAAGGCAAAAAATTTTTCTAAGAATCTCTTGATTTCTTGGGATATAGAAGAGGAAGTGTATTTTAAAATAAATTCAACTATTCCAAAAGGGAAAGGCTTTGCCAGCAGCACGGCAGACCTATGTGCTCTTTATCATTGCTTATTAAAGAAGTTTAACAAAGAATACAATCAAGAGGAACTTATTAGAGAAACAATAAAAATTGAACCCACAGATAGTATTATTTTTAATAAAGCATGTGCCTTTGATTATAAAAATGGAGAATATTATGAAGAACTTGGAGAATATTTTGAATTTTATGTTTGGGCTTTTGAAGGAGAAAAGGAAATAGATACGGTTGAGTTTAATAAAAATGTAAAAATAAGTTTAGCGAATGTTTCTGATTTATTCGACGAATTAAAAGTTGCAATTAAAAATAAAGATATAAGGACATTAGCACAGATTTCAACTGAGAGTATAATAAGAAATCAGCAAAGATTGCCTTATCAAATTCTCGATGATTGTTTATGGTTATCAAGAAAAAAAGGAGCATTAGGTTTAATTGGTGCACATAGTGGAAATATGTTAGGTATAGTGTTTGAAAAACCTGTATATTTGGATGTAAACTTTAAAGGATATAAGTCTTACTTATTAAAAACATTAAAAAAAGCTTTTTGAGGGGGATAAAATGAAGGGAATAGTGATTGCAGCACCAAATAGTGGCAGTGGAAAAACAATATTAACTTTGGGAATTATAAAAACTCTTAAAGATTTAAAATATACGGTTTTTCCATGCAAAGTTGGACCTGACTATATCGACACGGCTTTTTTAAGAAGAATTTCAGGTCAAGAAGCTCAAAATTTGGATTCTTTTCTTCAAGGAAAGGAATATAAAATTTTAATAAATAAGGATTTAGACCTTTGTATCATTGAAGGTGTTATGGGATATTTTGATGGGATATATAATACCTTTGAAAATTCGACATACAGCATAGCAAAAGATTTAAATTTAAATGCTATTCTGGTTTATGCTCCAAAGGGTGAGATGTTTAGTGTAGTTCCCAAAATTCAGGGTATGGTAAATTTTGCTCCTAATATAAAAGGAATTATTTTTAACAGAGTTTCTAAAAACTATTTTAAATTATTAAAGGAAATAGTTGAAAAATATGTTGGAATAAAAGTTTTAGGTTTTATAGAAGAAAGTAAATATTTGGAAATAAATTCAAGACATTTGGGATTAATTCAAAGTGTAGAGGTAGAAGATTTGGAGGAAAAGATAGAGAAGGTTTCACACGAAATAAAAAAAAATGTAGATTTAGATGAATTTTTGAAATTAACAAAAGAAATTAATGTATTTAGTCCGATGACATTCACTAAAACAAATTTTAAAGCTGCAATTGCATTAGATAGAGCCTTTTCGTTTTATTATAGGGAAAATATAGATATTTTAAATTCACTGTTTGAAGTTGAATTTTTTTCGCCGATTAAAGATAAGGTTTTACCAGATGCTGATTTTGTTTATATTGGGGGAGGGTATCCAGAGATTTTTAAAGAGGAGCTTTCGGCAAACAAAAAAATGTTAATGTCAATTAGAGATTTTGTTGAAGGCGGTGGTTTTTTGTTTGCTGAATGCGGTGGACTTATGTATTTAACAGAAAAGATAGATGATAGATATATGGTTGGTATTTTTAAAGGCGAAACATATATGACGGACAAGTTACAAAATTTTGGATATGTAGAAGTTGAAATTGAAAGAGATTGTGTTATTGGTTATAAGGGAGATAAATTTACAGGACATGAGTTCCATAAGTCAGTTGTAAATTTAAAGCATGAAAAAATTTTAAGGGTTAAGAAGGCAATGGGAAATAGAATTACTGATTGTGGATATCAATATAAAAATGCCTTTGCAATGTATCCTCATGTAAGCTTCTTTGGCAGTTTTAATATAGTTAAAAATATTTTACGAAGAATGAAAGGAGAATAAAAATGGAAGCTATTCTTTTAATAAGTCATGGAAGTAGGAGTCAAGATGCTTATAAAACCTTTTTAAAAGTTTCGGATGAGTTCCAGAATTTTATGAATATAAAGGTTTTTCCAGCATTTATGGAGTTTAATGAACCTAATATAAAAAAAGCGATTGATGAAATTTACAAACAAGGAATAAAACGAATAATTGCTATACCTTATTTTCTGTATACAGGAATTCATATAAAAGAGGATATTCCAAATCTATTAAAAGAAGTTGCAAACAAATATAAAGATTTAACAATAGAATTTACAAGTCCAATTGAATATCATCCATTTATTTTAGAAATTCTAAAGGAACGATTTAATGGGGAAAGGAAGATTATATGAAATACATTAAGGACCCTTTAAAAATAGAGGAAAAAAGCTTTGAAATTATAAAATCAAATATTAAAAGGAAATTTACTTTAGATGAAATACCTGTTGTTTTAAGAGCGATTCATTCTACAGGGGATTATGATTATGAAAATATAATTAGGTTTAAAAATAAACCTGTTAATGTAGGGATAGAAACAATTAGAGGTGGGACAAAAGTTTTTACAGATACGAAAATGGCTTTGTCAGGAATAAATAAAAAATCCCTTTTAATAACGGAGTCATCAATTCATTGTTATATTGATGAAGAGGAAATTTATGAAATTTCAAGGCTAAAAAAAATAACACGTTCTATGGCAGCTATAGATAAAGCAGTTGAGGACGGGACAGAGGTATTTGTAATAGGAAATGCTCCAACGGCTCTTTTTAGACTTTGTGAGTATATTGAAAAAGGAATAATTTTGCCTAAATTAATTATAGGCGTTCCTGTTGGTTTTGTTGGAGCAGAAGAGTCGAAGGAGATTTTATATAAACTGGATGTCCCTTCTATTACGACAAAAGGAACAAAGGGAGGAAGCAATGTGGCTGCTGCCATATTTAATGCAATACTATATATGGCGGTGGGAAGATGATGGAATATGTAATCCATGAAGGGAAAAAGTTAAGACTAGGTTATACTACTGGAAGTTGTGCAGCAGCTGCAACGAAGGCTGCGTTATTAAAACTATTGGGGGTTGAAACGAAATTTGTTGAAATAAAAACTCCTGAAGGGATAACACTAAAAATTAAAGTTATTGAATGCTTTAAAGAGGGAGAATTTGCAGTAGCTTCTGTAAAAAAAGATGCTGGAGATGATGTGGATGTTACTGATAAGATAAAGATTTATTCTAAAGTTAAGTTAAGGCAAGATGGAAAAGTAAATATAGATGGTGGAATAGGAATAGGAAGATTTATAGAAGATTCGCCTTTTGGTAAGAAGGGTGAGGTTGCAATAAATAAAGTCCCAAGGGAAATGATTAAAGAAGCTGTTATGGAGGTGTATCCAAAAGGAGCAGATGTTTTGATTTTTGCACCTGATGGGATTGAAATTGCTAAAAAAACATATAATCCAAAGATTGGTATAGTGGGAGGCATTTCAATAATAGGGACTAAAGGGATAGTTTATCCTATGTCTGATGATGCGATGAAAAAGACAATTTATATGCAGCTTGATATACTTATCAGAAAAAGTAATCAAGTAATATTTACTTTTGGAAATCATGGAGAAGAATTTGTTAAAAAAAATGGTATAAAGGGAGATATTATAAAGACATCAAATTATATTGGCGATGCTCTTTTATATGCTAAGGAAGTTGGTTTTAAAAAAATTACGATAGTTGGCCATATAGGAAAAATGTGCAAGTTGTCAATAGGAGCCTTTAATACACATAGTAAAGTAGTGGATTCAAGAATGGAAGCCTTTGTGTATTATCTTGCAAAAAAAAGATGTCCCTATGAAATAATTCAAAGGGTTGAGAAGTTTAAAACAGCGGAGGAGGTGGCAGCTTTTATAAAAGAAAGAGGATATGATGTCATATTTAATGATATGAAACAAGGAATAATAGACAGAATAAGAAACTATATAAGCGATTATGATATCGAATTAGATGTTATAATTTATACCTTTAAGGATGGTAGGGTGGTGCAATGATTCTTGTAGGTATTGGACCTGGAAATATTAAATATGCAAGTCTTGAGGCTATAGAAGTTATTAAAAATTCAAGACAAGTTTTAGCTTTTTCAAGATTAGGGAAAGAATTAGAAGATATGGTATCTGTAAAATATATACGAACCTTGGAAGATATATTAGATTACGACGGAAATGTTACATTAGTTGTTTCTGGTGATCCGCTTTTATATAGTGCCTTTGATTTTTTACAAAGAAAAGGGATAAAAATTGAAAAGGTAATTCCCTCCATATCGTCCTTTCAATATATGATGTGTAAATTAAAAAAGAGTTGGAACGATGCTTTGATTTTAAGTTTTCATGGAAGAGAGGCTGATTTAGATAAGGTAAAAAGGAATGGAATAACTATTATATTTACAGATTCAAAATATAATCCGTCTTTCTTTTCAGAGCATTTGTTTTGGAAAGGTTATAAAGGGAAAATTTATGTAGGATTCAATTTGTCATATGAGGATGAAGTGATTGTTGAAGGAAACATAGGTGATACTTTTGAAGAGATGTCTAATTTGAGTATTTTGGTGGTGGAAGCATGTGGATAAAGGATGAATATTTTGTAAGGGGAGATGTCCCTATGACAAAATTTGAGGCAAGGGTTATTAGTTTAGCATATCTTGATATATGCAATAAAGATGTTTTACTTGACATAGGGGCAGGAACGGGTAGTATTTCAATTCAAGCTGCAATTTTGGGTGCAAGTGTTTTCGCTATTGATAGGGATGATGAGGCTGTTAAGCTTCTAAAAAAGAATAAAGAAAAATTTAACGTAGATATAGAAATTATAAAGGGAAATGCAGAGGATTATATAGAAAGTTTGAATTTTACTAAATGTTTTATTGGAGGTAGTGGTGGTAACCTTTTAAAAATTATAAATTTAATTGATAAAAATCCAAATAATAAAATTGTTGTTGCGAATTTTATTAAGGTGGAAAATTTAAGTTTATTTATTAAAACTTTTAGAGAATTAAAATATGATCTTGAGGTTAGGATGCTATCGATTTCAAAAATAGAAAACGATCTTTTAAAGGCCAACAATCCTATTTTTATAGCGAGGGCTACAAGAGGTAGGTGATATTTTGAAAACATTTTATGGAATAGGAATAGGACCAGGAGATCCAGAACTTTTAACATTAAAAGCTTTAAGGGTTATAAACGAAAGTAGTATCATATTTGTTCCAGCTAGCAAAGGAAAAAGCTTAGCAAAGGAGATAGTTAAAGGATATTTAATGGGTAAAAAAATAATTGAACTTAATTTCCCTATGGGAGAAGAAAATAAGTTTAACTACAAAGAAGCAGCAAAAATTATAAATGAAGTTTTTAGAGATATTGATGTTGCTTGTTTTTTAACGTTAGGAGATCCTTTAACTTATAGCACATTTATATATTTATACAGAGAAATAAATAAATTCGGTATTAAAGTAGAAATAATTCCAGGAGTTACATCATATAATGCAGCCTTTTCAAAAATCAAATTACCCTTTGCAGTTAAAAATGAATCTGTTTTAATTACAGATAAAAATATTGAATTAGATAAAGTTAATGATATAGACAAAATAATTTTCCTTAAAGCTAACAACAAAAAGGAGATAATAAAGAAGTTAAAAGAAAAAGGCTTTAAAAACTACTATATTAAAAGGTGCACTTTGGATGGTGAAAAAATTTTAATGGATGAGGAAGATATAGAAAAAGATGAGGATTATCTTGCTTTGATAATATCCTTTAGGGAGTGAGTATATGGTTTATTTTGTTGGTGCAGGTCCAGGAGATGTAGATTTAATTACGGTAAAGGGGAGAAAATTGCTTGAAAAAGCAGATGTTATAATTTATGCAGGCTCTTTAGTTTCAAGTGAACACTTAAAATTTTGTCGAGAAGATGCAATTATTATTGATAGTTCCAGATTAACTTTAGAGGAGATTATAGAATATATAAGAAAATACGATGGAGAAGATAAGGTTATTGTGAGACTTCATACTGGTGATCCAACTATTTATGGGGCAATAGGTGAACAGATGGATCAGATGGATAAATTAGGCATTAAATACGAAATTATTCCAGGAGTGAGTAGCTTTACAGCAAGTTGTTCGGTATTGAAAAAGGAATTTACAGTTCCTAAAATTTCACAAAGCATAATTATAACAAGGTTATCCGGAAGGACTAGTGTTCCTGAAAGCGAAGATTTAGAACTTTTAGCAAAGCACAAAGCCTCTATGGCAATATTTTTGTCGGTTCAAGATATAGATAAAGTTGTGGAAAAACTTATAAAAGGATATGAAGATGAAAATGTTCCAGTTGCGGTTGTTTATAAAGCTACTTGGAAAGATGAAAAAATTATATTAGGAACGCTTAAGGATATTGCAGAAAAGGTTAAAAGTGTTGGAATAAACAAAACTGCTCAAATACTCGTTGGTGAATTTTTGAAAAAATCCTCAAGAAGCCTTTTGTATTCTAAAAATTTTAGCCATGGCTTTAGGGAGGCAAAGGAATGATAGCTTGTATTTATTTTACTAAGGAAGGAGAAAAAGTTGTAAAAAAGATAAAAGATGTCTATGAAAAGGTAGATGTTTTTTCTAAAGAGAATTTTAAAGAAAACATTGAGAAGATAGTAAAGTATGAAAGGATTATTTTTATTTCTGCTGTAGGTATAGCAGTTAGGATTTTAGCTCCTTATATAAGAAGTAAATGGCAAGATCCAGCGGTATTAGTGATAGATGATATGGGTAGATATGTGATTAGTTTACTATCAGGACATTTTGGAGGAGCGAATGAATTTTGTATTGAAGTAGCCGAGAAAATAGGTGCTATGCCAATTGTTACAACTGCATCAGATGGAAGGGGATTCAAATCCCTTGACCTTATAGCAAAGGATAATGATTTTTATATAGAAGATAAGGAAAGATTGAAAAGAATTACATCCCTAATGATTGAGGGGAGAACAATTTCTATATGTTCTTCTATAAATATTAAAATTGATTATCCAAATATAACCGATGAAGGCGAGGCATTTATTTATATTACTTATAAGGATGAATTTCCTAGAAAAGAACCTTATTGTATATTAAGACCAAAGGTTTTACATGTTGGAATAGGATGTAAAAGGGGGACAAGTTTTGAGAAAATTGATTCAGCAATTCAAAGAGTTTTTAAAGAAAATAATTTAAGTATGTTTAGTATAAAGTCTATTGGGACTTTAGATATAAAAAAGGATGAAGAAGGGCTTTTAAGATTTGCAAAAGAAAAAAAACTTCCGGTTATCTTTTTTTCAAGAGAGGAAATCAAAAAGGTTGAGGAAAACTTCCCCAAAAGTCCATGGGTTTATAGGAACTTTGGAATATATTCTGTTGCCGAGCCCTGTGCATATCTTTTATCACCAAATATTATAGTTAATAGGAAAATCATAGATGGGGTAACAGTTGCTGTTTCAAAGGAGGATTGAATATGGCAAAATTATATGTTATAGGTATAGGTTCGGGTCAGAGGGAGGATATGACCTTAAGGGCTGTAGAATGTATTAAAAAATGTCAGGTAATCGTTGGTTACGATTTTTATATAGAATTAATTAAAGATTTTATTAAAGATAAAGTAATAATAAAAACTTCAATGAAGAGTGAGGTTGAAAGATGCAGACTAGCTATTAGCAAGGTAAAGGAAGGATATGATACCGGTGTTATATCATCTGGGGATTCAGGACTTTACGGTATGGCAGGACTTCTTTTAGAACTCAACACAGATATAGAATATGAAATCATTCCCGGAGTTACTTCTGCTTTTTTAGCAGCAGCTAGCTTAGGTGCACCTATTATGCATGATTTTTGCTCTATTAGTCTTAGTGATCTTTTAACTCCCTGGCAGATTATTGAAAAAAGGATTAAAGCTGCTGCTGAAGGAGACTTTGTTATAGCATTATATAATCCTAAGAGTTCGGCAAGAGTTTATAACCTTAATAGAGCATTGGAGATTATTTTAAGATATAGAAATCCAAAAACTTTTGTAGGTATTGTAAAAAACGCAAGAAGATATAATGAAGAAAAGATTATAACTACTCTTGATAGTATTAATCTTGAGAATATTGATATGAGAACTATTTTAATAATAGGCAATAGTATGACCTATGTTAAAGATGGATATATGATAACTCCAAGGGGGTATATTATTTGATTTGGATTATCTCTGGGACTTATGAGGCTAAAAAGCTTTTGGAAAATGTCCATGGTAAGGTAAATTATATAGCAACTGTTGCTACTGATGAAGGTGAAAGGGAATTCTTTAAATATAATATTGTTAAGGTAAGGTTAAACTATGAAGATATGAAAAAATTTGTATTTAAAAATAATATAGATCTTATAGTTGATATGTCACATCCATTTGCAAAGGAAGTTTCATTGAATTCTAAAAAAGTGGCAGAGGAGTTTAAAATTGAATATATAAGGTATTTAAGGAATGAAACAGAACTTGATGGTTGTGTTGTTTTTAAAGATTTTAATGAATGTGCTGATTACTTAAAAGACAAAGAAGGGAATGTTGTTTTTACTATAGGTTCAAATAATATAGAAGTATTTGAAAGAGTAAAAAATGGTAGAAGATTTATCTATAGAATTTTACCATCAGAGGACAGTATTAAAAAGTGTATATCTTTAGGAATACCAATAAGTGACCTAGTAGCAATTAAAGGAGTATTTTCTGAAGATTTTAACGAAGCTTTTTTTAAAGAATTTGATGCTAAGTATGTAGTTATGAAGGATAGTGGTAACGAAGGTGGAACATTGCAAAAAATAAGAGCGTGTAAAAAAATAGGTATAGTTCCATTGGTTATTTTAAGACCTAAAGAAGATGGAATATATAGTATAGATGAAATACTTCAATATGTTTTAAAGTGGTGATGGAATTGGTTGGAGTAATAGGAATAAGTCCAAAGACAGACATAAGAATAAGAGAAAAATTGTCAATAATTGAGAAAAGAATTCCTCAAAAATTAGAAAAATTAAAGGAAATTTGTGAGGAAGTTATTATTCTTAGCACTTGTAATAGAACAGAGATATATTATTATAATGAGCAATATAATCTAGATAAAATGTTAAAAAGTTTAGAGTGGGATGATAATAAAGATAATTTGTTTTATTTAACGGATTTTGACGCTGTTAAACATATTTTTGAAGTTGCATGTGGGTTTGATTCTTTGATAGTTGGAGAAGAACAAATTTTAGGACAAATTAAAAGAGCCTATGAAATAGCAAGGGAAAACAAATCATGCATGAGAATTTTATCAAGACTTTTTCAAAGAGCTGTTGCATGTGGTAAGGAGTTTAGAAGAAAGGCTAAATTATATATGTATCCTGTATCATCGGCATCTATTATAGCTAATGAAGTTAAAAAAAGAAGTATTAAAAAGGTTTTAATACTTGGATTTGGTGAGATTGGGGAGTTAACATGTAAATATTTATTAACAAAAAGTGTTGAGAAAATTTTTATAGCGGTTAGAGATAAAAATAAAGTTAAAAATATGGATGATAGATTAGAATTTATAGAATTTAAAAATTGGAAAAACTATATTGAAGCTGTTGAATGTATAATTTCTGCTACCTCTGCTCCACATACTATTATAAAAAAAGGGGATATCAAGAAAAAAATGCTTATCTTTGATCTTGCGATGCCAAGGGATGTGGAGGAGGATGTGAAGTTAATAGATGGTATTGAGCTTTATGATATTGATGCTATATCAAAAATGAATGAAAATAATATCAATTTAAGATATAAGATTATGCAAGAATATAGATTTATTATTGATGATTATGTAAGTGAATTTATGAAATGGGAAAAAATATCAGAAATAATTCCTTTGATAAAAAATATTCAAGATGTTAGTAACAAAAATTATAAAGTAAGGTTGGATAAATTTATTAAAAAATATAAAAATAATAGTTTAGATTTTGAGATGGCTGAATTTTACTTTAAAAGTGTTTCAGACTATTTTGCCCATAGGATTATAAAGGTATTAAAGGAGGAATATTTAGAGGGTAGGGGAGATGAATGTATAAGAATAATAGAAAAAATAATAAAGAATTAGAGTATTTAGGAGTTAGTTTAATTTCCCCAAAAATACGAATAGGTATTATCGGAGGAGGAAGGGCAAGTCTTATAAAGACTAAATCCTTTTTAAAAAGTGGAGCTAAAGTTTATGTATTATCTAAGGATTTTTTAGATGAATTTTATAGATTAAAATATGATAATTTATACTTATTTAATGGAGAATATAGATCAGATTTTATTTTAGACAAACATATTATGGTAATAGCTTTGGATGGAGCAATTAAGGAGGAAATCATTAAAGATTGTAAACAATATAGCAAATTATATATTGATTGTAGTAATTTTTTAAATGGTAATATGGTCTCATCGATGAATGTAAGGACTAAAAATGTAACTTTAAGTTTAAATACGAATTTTGGCAATCCTAAGGCAGCAGTATTTTTATCTACAAAAATTAAAAGACTTTTAGAAAAATATGATGATTTTATTGGATATACAAGTAAATTAAGAGCTCAATTTAAAGGGAACAAAAAGACAGATTTAATGGCTTTTATCAATAGTGATGATTTTTATTACTTTTACAAAAAAGGGTATTCAGATCTTATTTTAAAAATGTTTTTGGAGGGTAATTATGATTAAGGTTGCAACTAGGAAAAGTTCCCTTGCAGAAAAACAGGCAGACATAATAATAGAGATGATAAGTGATAAATTAAATTTAGAATGTGAAAAAAGACTTTATACAACAAAAGGAGACAGAATTTTAGATGTTTCACTAGATAAAATAGGAGGAAAAGGCCTTTTTATTAAGGAAATTGAAATTGCTTTGTTAAAAAAGGAGGCCGATATAGCTGTTCATAGTTTAAAGGATGTTCCAACAGAACTTGATGATAATTTTGAGATAGCAGCAGTTCCAATAAGAGATGATGCGAGGGATGCTTTTGTTTCCATGAATGGTTTGACTTTTTTTGAGCAAAGAAGGGGCGCAAGAATTGGGACAAGCAGCATTAGAAGGGCAAAGCAGCTTTTAGCATTAAGGGGTGATATAGAGATAGTTCCTATAAGGGGAAATGTTAATACAAGAATAGAAAAAATTGAAAGAGAGAATTTAGATGGAGTTGTGCTTGCAGCTGCAGGACTAAAAAGGTTAGGAATAGATGCTATTGTAACAGAATATTTTGATATAGAAAAAATAATCCCTGCTTGTGGTCAAGGAGCTCTTTGTATTGAAACATTAAAGAATAATGAATTTTATGATATGATGAAGGTTTTAAATAAAGAAGATATAAGAATGTGTGTTGAGGCGGAAAGAAATATTATGAAATTATTAAATGGAGGATGTCATAGCTTAGTAGCTGCATATGCAAAAATTGAAGGTGATTATATTTATATTATTGGCGTAAATGAAAAAGGTGGAAAAATAATAAAGAAGGATATTGAGGGGAAAAAAGAAAATTTTTTAGAACTTTCAAGGCAGCTTGCTAAAAAACTTTGTTGATGGAGGATAATATGGGAAAAGTATATTTGATAGGTGTTGGACCTTATGATGAAGAGTTAATAACTCTCAAGGCTTTAAAAGCTTTAGAAAAATGCAATGTTGTTTTATATGATAGGCTTGTAAATAAAGATATTTTAAATTTTTTAAAAGATGATTGTAAGATTTTTTTTTGCGGCAAAGAGAGTGGCTGCCATTATAAGACCCAAGATGAAATAAACGATATGCTTGTGAAATTTGCTAAAAAGGGGGATATAGTTGGAAGAATCAAAGGAGGGGACCCTTATGTGTTTGGTAGAGGCGGTGAAGAAGCATTAAGGCTTAAGGAAGAAAATATTGAATTTGAAGTTATTCCAGGAATATCATCAGCGATAGCTGCTTTAAACTATGCAGGAGTCCCAATAACTCATAGGGGCATATCACAAAGTTTTCATGTTTTTACTGGTCATTCTGCAAATGCATTATCATATGATTGGAAGGTTATATCAAAACTTAATGGAACACTTGTTTTTTTGATGGGACTTGAAAATATAGAATATATTATAAAAAATCTTTTAAAACATGGAATAAATCCCTTAACTTTATGTGCAGTGATTTCTAAAGGAACATCTGCAAGACAAAAAGTGGTAGTATCGGAGGTTGCTAATATTATTGATAAGCTTAAAGAGGAAAAATTATCTTCGCCTGCTTTAATTGTTATTGGTGAAGTGGTTAATTTAAGAGAAAAGCTGAATTGGTTTGAAAAGAAACCCTTATTTGGTAAAAAAATTTGTATAACAAGACCAAAAGGACAAAATGAAGAATTAAAGCAAAAGTTTTTAGAGCTTGGAGCTGAGGTTGTGGAAACGCATGTTTTAAAAATAAAATCTCTTGAAGAAAACTTAAAAAATTATATTGAGGATTTAAAGAAAGCAGATTATGTTTTGTTTACTAGTGTAAATGCAGTCAATATATTCTTTAATTATTTGGTTAAACTAAGATTTGACATTAGAAATATTAAAGCCATTTTTGCTTGTATAGGAGAAAAAACGGAGAAGGAACTTATTAAAAGGGGAATTGTCCCTGAAATTGTTCCTGAACAATTTATAGCTGAAGATTTATATGAAAAATTAAGCCATAGGATTAAAGAAAAAGATTTAGTAATAATTCCGCGCTCATTAAATGCACGACCTTTTCTAAAGGAAGCATTAGAAGGAAAATGTAAAGTCATTGAGATACCTATATATAAAGTTGAAGAAATTTATTCTCATAATATACCGTTAGATGATATCGATTATTTTACATTTACAAGCCCATCTATTGTTAGGACTTTTATAAAAAATTATGGAAAAGATTATTTAATGGGTAAAAAGGTGGTTGCTATAGGACCAATTACTTCAAATGAACTTTTAAATAATGGTATTCCAAATTATGTAGCAGAAAAATATACTATCCAGGGGATAGTAGAAAAGATACTTAAGTTGGAGGGATATGATGTTTAAAAGAACGAGAAGATTGAGAAGGAATGAAAATATAAGATCACTTGTAAGGGAAACAAAGCTTTCTAAGGAGGATTTTATATATCCTATTTTTATAAAGGATGGTGAAAATATAAAAGAAGAAGTCCAATCATTACCTGGGATTTATAGATATTCTATAGATAGACTTGAAGAAATTTTAGAAGAAGTTGAAAGAGCTGGTATTAAAGGTGTTTTGCTTTTTGGAATTCCAAAAGAAAAGGATAATTGTGGGAAAGATGCATACTATGACGATGGAGTTGTTCAAAGGGCGGTTAGAAAAATAAAGGAAGTTTCAAAACTTTATGTTATAACTGATATATGCATGTGTGAATATACAGACCATGGACATTGTGGGATTATTGTTGATGGGGAGGTTGATAACGACAAAACTTTAGAATATCTTGAAAAAATAGCTCTTTCTCACGTAAAGTCAGGTGCAGATATGGTGGCACCATCAGACATGATGGATGGCAGAGTAAAAAGAATAAGAGAAGCTTTAGATAGAGAAGGATATATGAATATTCCTATAATGGCTTATTCTGCTAAATATGCTTCTGCCTTTTATGGTCCTTTTAGACAAGCAGCTGATTCTGCTCCAAAATTCGGAGATAGAAAGTCTTACCAGATGGATCCTGCTAATATAAGGGAAGCCATGATAGAGATAGCGGCGGATATAGAAGAAGGTGCAGATATAGTTATGGTAAAACCTGCCTTATCTTATCTTGATGTTATTAGATGGACAAGGGATAGGTTTGATGTTCCTATTGCAGCATATAACGTAAGCGGTGAATATGCTATGGTAAAGGCGGCTGCAAAGCTTGGATATATAGATGAAATGAAAATTGTTATGGAGATACTGACTTCTATAAAAAGGGCTGGGGCAGATATTATAATCACATATCATGCCATTGAAGCTGCAAAGTATATAGGAGGGAGACAATGAGAAATGAAATGATTTTTAATGAATCTTTAAAATATATGCCAGGCGGAGTAAATAGTCCAGTTAGAGCTTTTAAAGGACTTAATATCAATCCTCCAGTTCTAAAAAAGGGAAAAGGGCAATTTGTTTATGATGAGGATGGCAAAAAGTATGTGGATTATGTAGGAGCTTGGGGTCCAATGATACTTGGACATTGTGATGAAGAAGTATTAGAATTTGTTAAACAAACATTAGAAAATTCTATAGCCTTTGGTGCTCCTACAGAATTAGAATTAAAACTTGCCAGTTTGGTTTGTGAAACGATTGGTGTCGATATGATTAGGTTTGTTAATTCAGGAACAGAAGCTACAATGAGTGCAGTTAGGCTAGCAAGAGGATATACAAACAGAAGTTTAATTGTTAAATTTATGGGGTGCTACCATGGGCATTATGATGGATTCCTTGTTTCTGCGGGTTCAGGAGTTTTAACTCAAGGTATACCAGGAAGCTCCGGAGTTCCTCTTGATAGCATAAAAAATACTATTATAGCGGAATATAATGATATAGAAGGTATTAAGAAAATATTTGAGTCTTATGGAGATGATATTGCTTGTGTTTTAGTTGAACCTATTGCTGGAAACATGGGGGTTGTTCCGTCTAAACGAGAATTTTTAATGGAGTTAAGAAGGCTTTGCACTAATTATGGGGCTATTTTAATTTTTGATGAAGTTATGACAGGTTTTAGAGTGGCTTATAAAGGAGCAAGAGAAATTTATGGCGTAGAGGCTGATATTGTTACCTTAGGAAAGATAATAGGAGGAGGGCTTCCCTGTGGGGCTTATGCAGGGAGAAGGGAAATCATGGAGAATTTATCCCCTATAGGACCTGTTTATCAGGCGGGGACTATGTCTGGAAATCCTGTTGTGATGGCAGCAGGCTATGCAACGTTAAAAAAAATTTATGATAGTAAAAAAAGTTTTTATGATAGATTAGAGAAGACGGGATTGTTATTGGAGGAGAGTCTAAGAAAAGTTTTGAATAAAAAAGGTTTGCCTCATGTTATAAATAGGGCTGGATCTATGCTTACAGTATTTTTTACAACTCAAGATAGAGTAGAAAATTATTCCCATGCTAAAAAATGTAATATAAATATTTATAATAAATTCGCAGAGGAAATGATAAAAATGGGTAATTATGTTTCGCCATCTCAATTTGAAGCTTTGTTTATATCTATAAAACATACAGAGGAAGATATAGAAAAGTTTGTTGAAGATTTAGATAAGATAAACTTTTAAGCCCCTAAAATGGGGCACTTTATTTATGTCGAAATCTATTAATATTTAAAGAAATACTTAATAAAACGTTATTTTTTCAGAATAATAAGAATATAAGAAATTTTATAAATAAAAATTGCTTTTGTATATAAAATTTCACAGTATTAAAATAAAGTTATGTTTAAATTGGGGGCGATAGGATGGAAGAATTAGAAGGTATTATAAAAAATATAATCCATATAGACAAAAATGCTGTTGAGATGAGGGAAAGGTTTAAAAATGAAATTGAAAACAAAAAAAGGCAGATAGGAGAGGAGATTGAAAGGCTAAAAAGGGAGATTATAGATGAAAGGCTAAATGAAATCGCAAAGGAAGAGGAAGAAATCATAGTCTTAGCAAAAAAAGAAGCAGAAAAATTGCTTTTTAAGGCAGAAGAAAAGGGAAAAGAATTGGAAAAAAGTTATGATAATAAAAAAGAAGATTTGTTAAATTCAGCCTTTAATGAACTGTTTAGTTAGGTGATACTATGGATAAGAACGCTACTTATGCTGCAGTTTCAGCTAAAGTTCATGCTATGATGGGGGAATTTTTGACGGAAGAGGATTACAAAAATATTTTAAATTTAAGAACACCTTCAGAAATTGCAACTTATCTTAAGGAAAGAACTTCCTATAAGAAGGCATTCGAAGGGATTAATACTTATGAACTTCATAGGGGGCAAATAGAAATCGTCCTAAAAAAACACTTGATAGGTTATATTGATAAACTTATCCATTATTTTTATGGCGATATTAGAAACTTTATCAAATGCCTTTATATTAAGTATGAAATATTTGACCTTAAGAATATAGCAAGAAATATTCATGTTGAAAAAAATTATGATGAGGTTAGAGAGAGCTTAGTATTTGTAGGCAAATATAGATTTATCGATGTGGAAAAAATAATAAAGGCAAAAAAGGTTTCAGAACTAATTGAGGCCTTAGATGGGACGATATATTATCCTTATGTAAAAAAATTAATCGATGGAAATGAAAGGGAAAACCTTTTTAGATTTGAAATGTCCATAGATAGAGCATATTTTAATATCCTTAACGACAGTGCTAAAAAGCTTAGTAAAGAAGATAAAAATGCCTTTAATGAAATATATGGAAGTTTGGCTGATCTTTTGAACTTAAAGTGGATATATAGAAGTAAGAAGTTTTTTAATTTGACTCCCGAAGAAATATTTAATTACACAATAGATTTTGGAAATAAATTTAATTATGAAAAGATTAAAGGATTCTGCTATACAAAAGATATGGATGAGTTTTTATCAAAGGCAAGGAACACCCCATACAGCTTTTTATTCAAAGGAGATCCAAAACAGGATATTTACATGGAAAGGCGAATAAATAGATTTATGTTTTATAAGATTAAAAAGATTTTATATACACGAAACTTAAATCTCTCCTTAGTTCTTGCATTTTTAGAGTTAAAGGAATTTGAGATATTTGATATTATCTCTATGCTAGAATGCGTAAGGTATGCTTTGAGCTTTGATGAGGCGAAAACATATCTTATAAGAAATATTTAGGGGTGGGAAAATGGCAGTTGCGAAGATGGAGATGATCAATATAATAGGTCATTTTGATTACTTAGATGAGGTTTGCAAAAGGATAGTTTTATCGGAATCTATCCATATGCTAAACGCAATTAACGAAATCAATGAAAACAATTTCCCCATTATGAATGTGGAGGATATAAATGCGATTGCAAATATCAACTATATAAGGCCGTATAATCTTAGAAATGACTATAAAGAAATAGAGAAAAAATTCAATTTAATATCGGGTATATTTGGCACAAAGAAAAAGATAAAATTTGAACATTTTAAGGAAGAATATAAGTTTAAAGAAGAGGAAGAATTCATAAATAATCTTTATGAAATGATAAAAGAAAAGTCTAAGGAATATGAAAACCTTAAAAGGGAAGAGGCTGAACTTGACAATTTAATAACATATATTATCCACCTTAAGGATTTGAATTTTAGGATAAATGATATATTAAATATGGAGTTTATAGATTTTAAGATAGGAAAGATAAATAAATATGACCTTCAAAAAGTTAAGAAAAACTATGAAAATATACCCGGTATAGTTTTAAAAATAAATCAAAATCCTGATTATTCCTTTATTTTGATTTTTTATCCAAAGGCCGTTGAAAATGAGATGATAAAGATATTAAACTCAATTAATTTTGAAGAATTCAAAATAAAGTTTAAATTTGAAGGAACCCCTAAGGATTGGTTAGCGGAAATAGAAAAAAGAAAACAAGAGATTGAAAAAAGAATAAATGAGCTTACCGATGATATATCGGAGATAAAAGAAGCTAATTTCGAAAGGATAGAAAAATTTTATTCAAGGCTTGTTATGGAAAATAGGATAGAAGAGATCAAACAAAATATTGCTGTAACCAATGAATTTTTTTATCTTTCAGGTTGGGTTCCCGCAATTTTTAAAAGAAGGGTTAAAAGGAGTTTAGAAGATTTAGAGGAAAAGCTCATTATAATATATAAGCCAATTAAGGAGATTAGAGAGGGCCTTGCACCCCCAACATATTTAAAAAATGGATATCTTTTAAGGCCCTTTGAATCCATAGTTAAACTTTATGGAATTCCATCTTATAACGAACTTGATCCAACTTCGTTTGTTGGGATTAGTTACATGCTTTTATTTGGTGCTATGTTTGGAGATGTAGGACAGGGACTTGTTCTATTTTTGATTGGCGAATTTTTGAATAGAAGAAAAAGAAGACCTAATCTTGGTGGGGTTCTGGCACGACTTGGGATAAGCTCAACATTTTTTGGTTTTATCTATGGAAGTATATTTGGATTTGAAGATGTTCTTAAAACGTATGTAGTAAAGCCTATGATTGAAATAGAGAAAATGTTGATCTATGCCATTGGCTTTGGTGTAATTTTACTCTCTGTAGGCTTTATATATAACCTTGTAAATTGCTTTAGAAATAAAGATATTGAAGAAGGGCTCTTTAGTAGAAATGGGGTTGCGGGATTAGTTTTTTATTGGCTTTTACTCTACTACATCATTGTAAAGGTTGAAAATATAACACCAATAATCTCAAGCGGTGTAATACTTTTTCTTTTAATTTTTAATCTTCTTCTAATATTTTTTAAAGAACCTCTTGCAAATTTAATAAAGGGAGAAAAAAGGCTCTATAGACATTCGGCATCGGATTACTATATTGAAGAGGGCTTTGGTATCCTTGAAACTTTACTTAGTATCCTGTCTAATACATTATCCTTTATAAGGGTTGGAGCCTTTGCAATAAACCATGTTGGACTGTTTATAGCCTTTGAAACCCTTGCTGAAATGATTAGAAATGGAGTTGCAAGCGCCTTAATGCTTGTTTTAGGAAATTTAGTAATTATAGGGCTTGAGGGCCTTATAGTGTTTATTCAAGGTTTAAGGCTTGAATACTATGAGCTTTTTAGCAAATTCTTTAAAGGAAATGGATATGAATATACACCAATAAGCATAAGGGGGTAATAAAATGTTTATCTTTGTTATATTAGCAACACTAATAGTTATTTTTACACTTACAAAGGGAGTTTTAGCTCTAAAGGATAATATGAAAAAGGATGAATTTAAAAAGCATTTAAAGCTAAACGTATCATCCTTTATTGCCATTTTAACTGCCTTTATAATTATGGCGATTCCTCAGGTTGCCCATGCTGCTGCTGAAGGAAACGGAGCAGCAGGATTAGGTTTTATTGCTGCAGGACTTAGCACAGGGCTTGCTGCAATAGGCGCAGGATACGCTGTTGGTGCGGTAGGTTCATCTGCCCTTGGTGCTGTTTCGGAGGATCCTAAAATACTTGGAAAAACTTTAATATTTGTTGGGCTTGCAGAAGGTATTGCAATATATGGGCTTATAATCTCAATAATGATATTAGGAAGACTAAGGTGATATCATGAAAATATTTTTGATTTCTGACAGCCATGATACTTTGGTGGGAATGAGACTTGCTGGGATAAAGGGTGTTTTAGTTTCTTCAAAGGAGGAAGGAGAGGTAGAGTTTAAAAGGGCAATTAAGGATAAGGAAATTGGAATAATAGTTTTAACTGAAAGACTGGCTTCGAAGATAAGACACCTTGTAAATGAGGTAAAGATCAATCAGGAAATGCCGCTTATAATTGAAATTCCAAATAGACAAGGTAGCATAAGGGATGATGATTATCTTGTTAAGTATATTAAAGAGTCCGTTGGGATAAAAATCTGAGGTGATTTATATGGTAACTATTGAAGAAAAGATAAGGCTGTTTACAGAGCTTGTTTATCAAAAAATAGAGAAGGAAAATAAAGAGGAAATTGAAAGATTTAACGAGAGATTTAAAAACCTTATAGAGGAAAAGAAAAGGGATTTCGAAGAGGAATTCAATAGGGTGAGGGAGGAAAGAATAAAAAAGGCTAACGAAGAGGCACAAAGGATTGTATCAAAGGCAAAATATGAGGAGAAAAGAATACTTCTTAAAAAAAGGGATGAAGTTTTTAATAAGTTTTTTGAGGATTTAAAGATAAAATTAGAAGAATATACTAAAAGCAATCAATATAAAGATTGGCTTTTGGATAGTTTGAAAAAGGCTCTTGAAAATAAAAATTTTAAATTGATTTTAACCAATAAAGACTTTGAATTATTAAAGCCCTATTTAAATGGATTTAAAGTTGAATTTGATGATAGCTTAATTGGAGGATTTATTTTGGAAGATGAAAATAGGATAAGAATAGATCATTCTTTGAAGGCATTAATGGAGGATAAAAAGGAAAAAATAGGCCAGATACTTTTTTCTAATCTTTAGGTGGTGGGATTATGGATAACGGGATTATAACATATATAAACGGTCCGGTAATTAAAGCAAAAAACATGAAAAATTTTAGAATGAGGGAAATGGTGGCAGTTGGTGAGAAAAAATTAATAGGTGAAGTGATTTCTATTTATGAAGATTATGGGACGATACAGGTCTATGAAGAAACGGCAGGACTTAAAATTGGTGAATTTGTTTATCCTACAGGTAAACCTTTGTCCGTTAAACTTGGACCTGGAATAATTGGAAATATATTTGATGGCATAGAAAGGCCACTAAATAAAATAAAGGAATACAGCGGAAATTTTATAAACGAGGGAATAGGGCTTATCTCGATAGATCCTAACAAAAGATGGAAAGTCAATTTTTTAGTAAAAGAAGGAGAATATCTTGAAGAAGGACAGCCCTTTGCCTATGTTGAGGAAACACCCCTTATAAAGCATTTTATCATGGTTCCTCCTAAAGTAAAGGGAAGAGTAATATATGTTGCAGCAGAAGGTGAATACTGTATTGAGGATGTCATTTTAAAGCTGCAGGATGATAAAGAATATGAACTTAAGATGTATCAGGAGTGGCCGGTTAGAATTCCAAGGCCGGTAAAAAGAAGATTCCCAATCGAAAAGCCCCTTATAACTGGTCAAAGAGTAATAGATACCTTTTTTCCTATTGCAAAGGGGGGAACTGCAGCAATCCCTGGAGGATTTGGAACTGGAAAAACCATGACTCAGCATCAGCTTGCTAAGTGGAGCGATGCCGATGTTATTGTTTACATTGGCTGCGGTGAAAGAGGAAATGAGATGACGGAGGTTTTGGAGGATTTCCCAAAACTTATTGACCCTAATTCCAATCTTCCTCTTATGAATAGAACCATCCTTATTGCCAATACATCAAATATGCCAGTTGCTGCAAGGGAAGCGTCGATATATACAGGCATTACTATTGCGGAATATTTTAGGGATATGGGATATAACGTTGCAATAATGGCAGATTCAACATCAAGATGGGCAGAAGCCCTAAGGGAAATATCGGGGCGTCTTGAGGAAATGCCGGCAGAGGAAGGCTATCCTGCTTATCTTGCTTCAAGGCTTGCGGAGTTTTATGAAAGGGCCGGGTATGTTGAAACCCTTTCAGGTAAAGAGGCCTCTGTTTCTATAATTGGGGCTGTATCTCCAGCTGGAGGCGATTTTTCAGAGCCTGTTACTCAAAATACAAAAAGGTTTGTAAGCGTATTTTTGAGTCTTGATAGAAATCTTGCCTATTCAAGGCATTATCCGGCTATAAATTGGCTATCAAGTTATAGCGGGTATTTATCCCTTCTTAATGATTGGTATAGGGAAAATGTCAGCGAAGATTTCTTTAAGCTAAGGGGTGAAATGCTAAAGGTTCTTCAGGAGGAAAATAAGCTTTTAGAAATTGTAAAACTTGTTGGAGAGGACGTTCTTCCGGACGACCAAAGGTTAATTTTAGAGGTTGCAAGGCTTATAAAAATAGGCTTTCTCCAGCAAAATGCCTACCATCCAGAAGATACCTATGTTCCTTTACATAAGCAATATAATATGCTAAGGATGATTAAGCTATTTTATGACAAGGCACTATTTGCTATTAAAAAGGGAGTTCCAATAGGAAAAATAAGACAGATGAAGGGCTACAGTGAAATATTGAAGATGAAATACTCTATTCCTAATGAATATAAAGATGAATTTGATAATTTACAAAGGGATATAGAGGAAGAATTCAGCCAAATTTTAAAGTCCTATGAAGGTGATTGATATGCAAAAGGAATTTTTACATATAGAAAAAATAGAGGGACCACTTTTAATCCTATCTGAAGTTGAAGATGTTTCCTATGATGAGATAGTTGAAATAAAAACAAGGGATGGAATAAAGCATGGGAAGGTAGTTCAGCTTTATGAGGATAAGGCAATAATTCAAGTTTTTGAAACAACATCAGGGCTATCTGTAAAGGATGTGTCGGTTAAATTTACTGGAAAGCCTCTTGAAATTAGCCTATCAAAAGATATTTTAGGGAGAATATTTAATGGGTTTGGAGTTCCGATTGATGGTGGAGGACCTATATTTTCTCCAATTAAAATGAATGTAAACGGAAGACCGATAAATCCGGTTGCAAGGAAATATCCAAGAAACTACATCCAAACGGGTATTTCAGCAATAGACCTTCTTACAACATTAATTAGAGGACAAAAGCTTCCAATATTTTCAGGGAATGGACTTCCTCATAACGAAATTGCAGCCCAGATTATAAACCAGGCCAAAATAGCAGATGGGGAAAATTTTGCCATTGTTTTTGCTGCTATGGGAATAAAGCATGATGATGCCCATTATTTTACCAAAATGTTTGAGGAGTCAGGGGTTTTAGAGAGGGTTGTAATGTTTTTAAATCTTGCTGATGATCCTGTTGTTGAAAGGATCGTAACCCCAAGATGTGCCCTTACGGCTGCAGAATACCTTGCCTTTAATGAGGATATGCATGTTTTGGTGGTTTTAAGCGATATGACAAGTTATTGTGAGGCGTTAAGGGAGATATCCTCTGCAAGGGAGGAGGTCCCTGGAAGGAAGGGCTATCCAGGATACTTATATTCCGACCTTGCCTCTATATATGAAAGGGCAGGAATTATTGAAGGTTCTAAAGGCTCAATAACACAAATTCCAATCCTTACAATGCCAAATGATGATATAACCCATCCTGTCCCAGACCTTACAGGATATATAACCGAAGGACAAATAGTTTTAAGCAGAGAAATATATCAAAGGAATATATATCCTCCTATAAATATCCTTCCATCCCTTTCAAGGCTTATGAAGGATGGTGTAGGTGAAGGGTATACAAGGGAGGATCATCCTTCTGTTGCAAATCAAGTTTTTGCATCCTATACAAAATATCAAGAGGTTTTAGCCCTTGCCCAGGTTATAGGGGAGGATGAGCTATCAAGTATAGATAAAAAATATATGGAATTTGGAAGGGCCTTTGAGGATAAATTTTTAAAACAGGATTTTTATGAGGAAAGAAGTATTATAGAGTCAATCGATTTAGCTTGGTCTATTTTATCCATCCTTCCCAAGAATGAACTTGATAGAATAGATCCAAAACTTTTGGATAAATATTATAAGGGGTGATTAGATGGAAAATATAGCCCCTACCAAATCCAATCTTATGAAGGCTAAATCATCCTTAGAATTTTCAAAAAAGGGATTTGAACTTTTAGACCAGAAAAGGAATGTCCTAATAAGGGAAATCATGGGCCTTGTTGATAAGTCAAAGGAAATACAAAAAAGGGTAAATGAGCTGTTTAAAGAGGCCTATGAGGCCCTTCAAATGGCAAACATTACTATGGGGATTCATTTTGTTGAGGATATTGCGTCGACTGTTCCTGAGGTGGAGGAGTTTGAGATTATTTTTAAAAGCGTTATGGGGGTTGAGGTTCCTATAGTAAAGCATTCGAAGGAGATGGAAAGGCCAAGTTATAGTTTTTACCAAACAAACTCAGCTCTTGATGTTGCCTTTACTAAGTTTCAAGAGGTAAAACTTTTACTATTTGAACTTGCAGAGATTGAAAATGCAGTCTTTAGGCTTGCCCATGATATTAAAAAGACTCAAAGGAGGGCAAATGCCCTTGAAAATATCCAAATACCCAAATATGAAAACTTGGTCAAATCCATTCAGGAGGTCCTTGAGGAGAAGGATAGGGAGGATTTTTTTAGGCTTAAGGTTGTAAAGAAAAAAAGATTAAAGAAGCAAAAAACCCCCTAAAGGGGGTAGCTTTTTATTTTTTTATACTTCTTCTATAAGTAGGGTTATATTCTGTCCAGCCATCAAGGCCGGTATCCCTTTCTATTGCAAGATGAAAGGCGTTTATTTCTGCACTTGCTTTATCGGCGTTGTGGACTGCTATTGCTTCTATTGTCATGGGAAGAACCGGAGAGCCCATATCAAGGGTTCCGTGGTGGGATAGAATGCAGTGGATAAGGTCGTATTTTAAATCGTTTGGAAAATCTTTTATTTCGCTAATTGCCCTGCTTACAAGGTCTGCACCAAGGGAAATATGGCCGAGTAAACGTCCTTTAGTTGTATATTTGTTTTCGGGAAAGCTTGAAAGTTCATATATTTTACCGATGTCATGAAGTAGTGCCGCAGCAACGGCTATGTCGTATTTAATGTAGCTAAATATTTTACAGTAGCTTTGAATAAGCTTTACAACCTCTATCGTATGCTGTGCAAGGCCACCTTGGTAGGCATGATGTATTTCTGCACCTGCTGCCTTTTTATAAAAGTGTTTTTTAACATCTGGCATTGCAAATATGTTTTCTAAAAGGGTTTTTATAAAAGGATTGCTTATAGTTGATATAATATCATTTATCTCAAGGACCATATCGTTTTCATTAACATAGCCTGATGGAAGAATGGAGTTTAAAAGTTCCTGCGAGGGATTCCATATTCTTTGGATGTTGCTTATGTGCAGCTGAAGGCTGCCCTTAAAATCCCTTGCTATTCCTGATATATAGGCAAGACACCCAGGGATAATTTCTTCGCCGATTTTTTCATCATCGTTCCAGATTTTAGAGTCATAGTTTTTAAGGCCTATGCTAACCTGAAGATGGTAGTAGTTTTTGTTGTTTTGGTCGGTTTTTCTAGTTATTTGCCTTACAGCAACAGCTATATTTTCAAATTTTTGATTTACATTTAGCTGCATAAAATCACCTCGAATTATATTATACATAATTTTTTGCAAATAAAACACATAATATTTTAGTGGAGGGATTATTTTGGAAAGAACATTGGTTTTAATAAAGCCGGACGGAGTTAGGAGAAATTTGATAGGTGAGATTATAAGGCGTTATGAGATGAAGGGGTTAAGGGTTATAGCTATAAAGTCCCTTTATCCATCAGAGGAACTTGCAATGGAACATTACAAGGAACATGAAGGGAAAGACTTTTATGAGAGGTTAATTAAGTTTTTAACATCTGGAATGGTTATTGCAATTATTTTAGAGGGGAAAAATGCAATAAAATGTGCAAGGATAATCAACGGTGCTACAAAGTATCAGGATGCCCTTCCTGGGACGATTAGAGGTGATTTCGCCTTCGATGAGACGGAAAACCTTGTTCATGCTTCGGACTCATTAGAATCCGCTGAAAGGGAAATGAAAATTTGGTTTCCAGAAATCTATTGAAAAATTTATAAATTAGTGTATAATATAATATAGTTATCTGGGTGTGGCGCAGATGGTAGCGCGCCAGAATGGGGTTCTGGAGGTCGCTGGTTCAAGTCCAGTCACCCAGACCAAGAAAAAGCCTACAACCATTAGGTTGTAGGCTTTAAATCTTATATAGGTTTTATAAACATCTGCGTCCAATAGCACCTTCCTGCCTTATCCTTTGCAAGGCCGACGCCTATTTCGGTATAGGTTGGGTTTAAGATGTTGCTTCTGTGGCCCGGCGAGTTCATCCATGCATTCATGACTTCCTGTGGAGTTCTTTGACCCATTGCAATATTTTCACCAGCTGCTGAAAATCTTAAGCCGAAGGATTCAATCATTTGAAAGGGTGAGCCGTAGGTCGGTGAATAGTGGGAAAAGTAGTTTTTGTTTATCATATCTTGGGATTTATATCTTGCAATTCTTGAAAGCTGCCAGTTTTCCTTTAAAGGAGGAAGGCCTACCTTAGCCCTTTCAATGTTAACAAGCCTCACAACTTCGCTCTCTAGAGCTTTAGTCTCTATAACAGGAATTTTAATCTTTTGGCCTGGATATATAAGGGCTGGATTTTTTATCTCTGGGTTAGCTGAAATGATTTCAGAAATACCTACCTGATATTTTTGTGCGATCTTCCATATGCTATCTCCAGGTTGAACGGTGTAATAGGTATCTTGGGCGTAAATTGTTGATGTAATCAGAAAAAATAAAGTCAAGAATATAATACTTATTTTTTTATTCAAACTAATCACCTCTAATGTTTAGTTTGAGTAGAAAAAGAGGTTTTATTCTTTATTTTAATTTAAAAACCTCTTTCTTGGTTTTTCTTTGCCAGGAAAGAGGTTTTAAGTTATATATGCTTTAACCCCTGTGGGTTAATATATTCTTAAAGCTTTCAAGATAGTTGTATGCTTCTTCTCCCTTTGCTACAGCATTTTTAATTTTGTTAACATTTCCCTCAATATTTGCAAGTTGAATGGCAAAATTATCATGTTCAGCCTTATTAATTTCTGCTTTATGCTCAAGAGCACGTAGGATTTGAGTATTTTCTTCTACCTGAGCCTTAATTAGAGACACTTCATTCTGCACAGAATAAATCTGATCCTGCATAGAATTTATCTGATCCTGCATAGAATCAATTTGATTTTGCATAGAATCAAGGCGTTCATTTATAGGCTTAAGTTCTTCCTTAATGATTGTTCTAAAGGCATTCAACAATTCCATATCCATTTAAACGTTCTCCCTTCGTAAAGTATGATTTATATGTTAATGCGATTTAATCATTTTAGACTTATATAATAAATTATAGTTTATGAAAAATGGAGTTTCAAGCTTTATATAAACAAATAGCTCCTTACCTAAATTTAATAATTTTTTTTATTATACTAACATATAAATTTAATTGAAAATTCTTGAATTTATTATGTATAATAAAATTCGTGTTTAATCCTTTGTTTAAGAGGTGTCAGGGGATGGAGATTGATTCTGTTATTTTAAAACTTATCGATAGGATGCAAAATGCCTTTGCCTATCACAAAATTATTTTAGATGAAAATAATAAGCCAGTAGACTATGAGTATATTTATGTAAATACGGCATTTGAAGAGCTAACTGGATTAAAAAGACAAAATATATTAGGAAAAACTGTAAAACAAATTATACCTGATATTCAAAATAGCAGCTTTAATTGGATCGAATATTATGGTAATATTGCCCTAAATGGAGTAGAGGATCATATTGTTCAATATTTTGACCTTTGGGATAGGTGGTATAGGATAGATGTCTTTTCCCCTGAAAAAAATTACTTTGTCACCTTCTTTAGCGATATAACCGATATTAAAAAGGCAGAAGAAAAAATAAAGGAACAGAATGAAATAATAAGCCCAATTACAGAAAACTTAGATGAAATTACATTTTTACAGGATGTTAAAACTCGAGAGGTAATTTATTTAAGCAGTTCCTTTGAAAGGATATATGGAATACCAATAAAGGAAATTTATAAAAACCCAAGGTTATGGATTGATTATGTTTACCCAAAGGATAGAGAAAGTGTTGAAAAAAGATCAACGATGGAAAATACAATAAATGAAATAAAAGAAAAAGGCTATTTTACACAGGAATATAGAATAGTTGTAGATGACAATATAAAATGGATAAGGACAAAGATTCTTCCTGTAATAAACCGAGATGGACAAATATATAGAATAGTAGGTATAGAGCAGGATATAACGGAACAAAAAAATATGGAAATTAAGTTAAGAAAAGCTGTAAGAAGAGCTGAAAGTCTCGCAATGCATGATTATCTAACAGGGCTTTATAATAGAAGAGCATTTTTTGTAAGAACAAAGGAAGAAATAAATAGGGCAAAAAGAAGAGGAGAAACCTTTTCGATAATATTAACGGATTTAGATAGATTTAAATTAGTAAATGATACTTACGGCCATGATGCGGGAGATAAAATTTTAAAGGTCTTTAGTTCCATATTGAGAAAATATACACGAAGATATGATATAGTGGCAAGATTCGGTGGAGAAGAATTTATAATTTTCCTTTCTGCAACTAATAAGGAAAACGCAAAGAAAAAGGCAGAACAATTAAGAGAATATGTAGAAAGGTCAGAAGTTTATATAAGGGATGTTGATAAAAAAGTAAAATTTACAGCAAGCTTTGGAGTTTCAGAGCTTTTACCTGAGGATAATTACGATGTTGAAAAGGTTATAAAAAGAGCAGATAAGGCTTTATATTTGGCAAAGAACAGTGGAAGAAATATGGTTATTACAGATTAAAATCCAGGCAACGCCTGGATTTATTTTATTAGGTTTAAAAGCATGTAATATACAATTGGAATAAGGACGGAAGGTAATAAATTTGCAATCTTTATATTTGTTATCTTTAACATATTTAAAGATATTCCAAGGATTAAAAGACTGCCGATTGAGGTCATTTCGTTAATTGTAGCGGTAGTTAAAATATTTTTTAGAGTAAATGCAAGAAGGGTAATTGCTCCTTGATATAAAAGGACGGAAAAGGCAGAGAACAAAACCCCAATGCCCATAGTTGATGCAAAAATAATAGACGAAATCCCGTCTAAAATGGATTTAGCGAAAAGAATCTTGTGATTCCCTTCAAGGCCGCTCTGGAGGGATCCGACGATTGCCATGGCACCTACGCAGTATAATAGACTTGTTGTGACAAAAGCCTCAGAAATGTTGCCTTTGCCTTCAAATTTTTCTTCTATTTTTTTGCCTAAATTATTTATAAGCTTATCTATATCAATAATTTCTCCTATAATTCCACCTATTACAATGGAAAAAATAATAAGCAAAACGTTGCTTCCTTTGAGCATTCCAGATACCCCGATGAAAAATACACAAAGGGCAAGTCCTTCGATAATTGTTTTGCTTATCCTTTCTGGAATTCCTTTTTTTAATAAAAGCCCTAAAATTCCCCCAATGATTATTGCTAAAAAGTTTACAATACTACCAAGCATTTTGGTCACCCCTTATTTTGGAAAAATTTAATAATATTTTAAATAAAAAATGTATAAAAAGCAATATATGAGAAAAAATAAATTCAGAAAAGGAAAGGGGAGTTGAAGATGGGAAAAGAAAAGGAAAACAGAAAGAAAAAGGCTGAAGGCAAAGAAAAAAAGGCTAAGAAGAATAAAACTGAAGAAATTGAGCCTATGTGATAATAGGCTCAATTTTTTCAAAGGCTTTATCTACATCTACATTTATGCCTGCAGCAGCAGGATCTAAAGCATGGATCTTTACAGCCTAAAAACCATAATAAAAGTATTAAAGAGATAGGATCTCTACACATAATTTTCCCTCCCCAAATTTGCTTAGTATATTATATTCTTTTCGATAAAATTTGACACATTTTGAAAGGAGAGTATATATGGAAAATAGAACAGATGATAAACTAAAATTTGATTTAAACGATGAAAGGATAGGTCTTACGGATATAAAGCTTGCTTCCTTTTCAGATAATATAATTGGATATAATTTTGAAAACGTAAGGGATTATAAAAACAAAAAAGGAGAAAAGAAATAACCCGGAGTTTCCGGGTTTAAATTTTTTCTAAAAAGTGTTGAATTTGGTCAAAATATGACATATAATATACCTATAAAGGGTATATAAATTGGAGGGATAAAAATGCAAATTAAAATATCTCAAGATGCAGCTATTGAGCTAAAGAAAAAAATCGAAGAAAAAGGAGAAGAATATGGTATAAGGGTATATATAGCAGGCTTTGGCTGAGGCGGTCCAAGTTTTGGTATGGCTCTGGATGTGCCAAAGGAAGATGATAAAGTTTTTGAAGTAGAGGGAGTTAAGATAATACTTGATGAAGAGATGGTAGAATATACTCCTGGGTTTATAATCGACTATAGAAATACCTATTTTGGAAAAAGATTTTCAGTTGAATCCCTTTATGGCGGGGGAGGATGTGGTTAAAATAAGGGCATTTTGCCCTTATTTTTTTGTAGAAAAATAATTTTGTTTTAATTATAATTATGTTATTGCAAGGAAGGATTAGGATATGGTTAAAATATACTTAGGAGGTTTTAGAATGAAGGAGGTAATAATAACTTCAAACGAGGCTGGACAGAGGTTTGATAAGTTTTTAAGGAAATATCTTAAAAATATGTCCTTAGGTTCAATATATAAAGCTATTAGAAAAAGGGAAGTTTTAGTAAACGGTAAAGGTGTAAATGAAAAATACCTGTTAAAAGAAGGGGATAAAGTAAGCTTTTTATTTGAAATCGAGGATGTAAAAAAGGAAAAGGATTTAAAATTTTTAAAAATAGAAAATTTGAATTTAAGGGTTGCCTATGAGGATGAAAATGTTTTAATTGTTGAAAAAGAAAAGAACTTATTGGTTCATCCTGATGAGGGTGAAGAGCTAACCTTAACCGATGCAGTTTTGGCCTATCTTTATGATAAGGGGGAATATAATCCAAATGAAGAAAAGACCTTTTCGCCTTCACCCTGTAACAGATTAGATAGAAATACAGAGGGGTTAGTTATTTATGCTAAAAACTATGAAGCTTTAAAGCTTTTAAATGAGGCAATTAGAGAAGGAGGTATTAAAAAATACTACATAGCCCTTATTAAAGGTAAAATTGAAGACGGAACATACAGGGCTTATCTTTCAAAGGACAAGAAGAACAACAAAGTTATAATTTCTAACAATAAAACAAGGGATTCAAAGGAAATAGAAACAAAGATAAAAACATTAGAAACTGTCGGTGCATTTTCAGAGGTTGAAATAGATCTTATAACAGGGAGAAGCCATCAGATTAGGGCTCATCTTTCAAGTTTAGGAAATCCTATAATAGGAGATCCTAAGTATGGACATAGAAAGTTAAACAGCATGTTCTTTAATAAGTTTGGTCTTGATAATCAGCTGCTTATTGCATATAAATTGATTTTTAAAAAAGTAAAGGGAAGTTTAAGCTATTTAAACAATAGGATAATAACTATGAATCTACCACCTATATATAAAAAGATAAGGCATGAATTATTCAAGTTTTAATGGTTGGCTTAATATATATTACTAAAGCAATTTTTAAAGAGTAAAAGATGAAAAGGATTTTTATATTAATCTTGGCCTTTTTGCTAACTCTTTTAATAAAGAATTTAAGTAAAGAAGTTTATAAAAATAACGAAGATAAACTTTTCAAAAATATTTCGTATATAGAAACTACAGAAAGCTATAGTCCTTGGGATGGGAAGGTAATTATAAAAAAGTCCATATCCTATGCATATCCAGACAAATTAAGAATTGACTACATTGAAGAGTTTAATTCTATAGAAATAATAAATGGAGATAAGTATTATTATACCAATGATAAAATCGACCGCATAATTGTCCGATGGGCTGTTCCTTTGATTGACATCGATATTTTTGAAATTTTAAAGATGATAGAAGGAAAAGAAATAATAGGATATGAAGTTAAACATGATGTGCAGTATAAAATAATAGGTATAAAAAATAAAGTGGATGATGTTCAATATTTAACTAAGGTTTGGGTAGGAGACTATAAGGGTTTTTCTCTTCCATATAAGGTTGAATATTTTATTAACAATAAAATAGTTTCCCAAAGGGTCTTCGAATATCAATTGATAGATGATAAGATAGATTTTAAATTATTTTCTATATCCTCCTTAGGGCCCAAAAAGCTTTTATTCGATGGTTCTGAACCAATTTACGTTACTTTAAGCAGAGCAAAGAAGTTTATAAATTTTGAACCATTAATATATAAGAACAATGGATATAATCTTGCTGAAACTAAGGTTATAAGAGAGGAAGGCAAGAATATACTAAATCTGGTTTATATAAAAGATGATGTTAAAATCGAAGTCCTTCAGAGGAAAAGAGAAAATAAGGATTCATTATTTACCATGAAAACCGATGGCGATAAAATATACATTGACTTTATTGAAGGCGATATTTTTGTTAGTGTAGTTGGAATTTTAGAAAATTATGTAGATATAATTGACTTTTGCAGTGGACTGTCTAAAAAAATAAATTTTGAAAAAATAGATGGGGAGTATAGAGATGGACAGGATGGTATTTAATATATCTAAGGATGATGAAGGAAAAAGGCTCGATAATTTTTTGAAATTTGAAAAGGGTTTTTCTACTAGGCTTATAAAAAAAATAACCAAAAACGACTGTGTCTTTATAAATGGAAAGATAGCCTGGGCTGATGACATTTTAAAGGAAGGGGATATCGTTGAAATATTGTTAAAGGAAAATAAGGAACAGGATATAATGCCTGAAGATATTCCCATAGATATAGTTTATGAAGATGAGGATATATTGGTAGTGAATAAACCCCCATTTATGGTGGTTCATCCTACCAAAAGCCATCAATCAGGAACCCTTGCCAATGGGGTTATGAATTATTTTAATAAAACAAAACAAAATTGCATCGTAAGGCTTGTAAATAGACTTGATAGGGATACATCGGGGCTTGTTATAATAGCTAAAAGTCAATTTGCCCATCAGGCTATGGCAAAGATGTTTGAAAAAAATAAAGTAAAAAAGGAATATATAGCAATAGTCAAAGGTAAAATGGAGGGAAAAGGGACAGTAGATCTTCCAATCGACAGACCAAGTTTAGATTCGGTGAAAAGATGTGTTATTGAAGGAGGACAAAGAGCTATAACCCATTATGAGGTTATAGGTTCAAGTGAAGATGTTTCAATTGTAAAGCTAATTTTAGAAACTGGAAGAACGCATCAGATAAGGGTTCACCTAAGTCATATAGGACATCCTATTTTAGGTGATGAGTTGTATGGAGAAAAAAGTAATATAATACAAAGACAGGCACTACATGCCTTTAGGCTTACTTTTAATAAATTAAGGGGCGAAGATTTGGTGGTATGCACGGCTAATATTCCGCAGGATATGCTTGAAATTTTAAAAAAATATAATTTGGATTTTCAGGAGGATACCTATGAGTAAACTTCAAATAGTTAAGGAAAACATAATAAAAGAAATTGAGAATAATCCTAAATATGAAATTCAGTCTATTAAATCAATAGAACATCCTTTAAATAAAACCTTAATGAGTTTTAATATAATATTTTCGGATTCAGAAAAAAGCATTAGATATTCTTTGGTGGGGTATGAAAATGAAATAAAAGAAATTGGAATATTATTAGAGGCAAGTTTTTTTACGGGAATAGAGAAGGATATAGAAGAAAGCAAAGAAATAGATAATTTTAATGTTGAGATAAATAACTTTAAAAAGGGTAAAGAAGCATTAGTAAAATTATTATATAAGGGAAACCCTGATAAGTTTGATTTTTACTTGGCTTTAAATACTTTAATAGAAGAAGGGATTAACAAGCTTATATATTAAATAAAGATGGCAGCTTTGCTGCCATCTTTATTATCTACCTGAAGTATAAACTCCCTTTAATTCATAGTTTGCAAAGAGTGGTAATCTCCAGTTCTTTACATATGAATGAGTGAAGTTGTATCTATCTCTGTATTGAGTTGGAGCAATTGCTGCATCATCAACAACAAGTAATTTTTCAGCTTCTTTGAAGTATTGAAGTCTCTTGTTGTTGTCTGGTTCCATAGAAATCTTCTTTATAAGTTCGTCATACTTCTTGTTTGAATATTTAGCTGAGTTGTTTCCTCCGCCTGTGATCCACATATCGAAGAATGTCATTGGGTCGTTGTAGTCAGCACCCCAAGCCATAGCACCGATTTGGAAGTCTCCCTTGTCAACTTTGTCAAGGAATGTTCCAAAGTCTGATACAGCGTCGATCTTAACCTTTACGCCAAGCTTCTTTTGCCATTCATTCTGATAGAACTCAGCAATTGTTCTTGAGAAGGAGTCTGTTCCTGAGCTTAAGAATGTAACTGTATAAGTTGCGTTTGGATTTAATCCAAGTTCCTTTAATCCTTTTTGTAATAGTCCTTTTAATGCAGCGTCAGTTGGATACTTAGCCTTTTCTGCCTTTAATGGCTCTGGAACAAGGCTTCTGTATTGCTTATCTCCTATAAGGATGTTGTATGGAGTCCAACCATATGCTGGATAATATCTTTGGAATACATACTTGCAGAGCTTTTCTCTGTCGATTGCAAGTGAGAATGCAAGTCTTACGTTTCTATTTGTAAAGAGCTTATTCTTGTCTTTGTTGTTGAAGAATACATAGTTTTCTGCTCTGTCGTATCCAGTTATAAGCTTATATGTTCCCTTTTGAGCTTCTTTTTGGAATCTCTTTAAGTATTCTCCTCTTGCTGTTGAAGTGTCAACTTGCTTTCTTGTGAACATTTGCATTCTTGTTGCTTCTTCCTTGATTACAAGGAATGTAACTGTATCAAGGTAGTAGTTTTCAGCATCCCAATATTTTGGATTCTTCTTGAGAACTATCTTTGAACCCTTTACCCATTGTTCAACTGTAAATGGTCCGTTATAAACAAGCTTTGATGGGTCTTGACCGTATGAATTACCAGCAGCTTCAACAACATCCTTTCTTAATGGGAAGAGGTTTGAGAAGGATGTTAAGCTTATAAAGTATGGTGTTGGAGCCTTTAATGTAACTTCAAGTGTAGTATCGTTTAAAGCCTTAATTCCAAGGTCTGATGCCTTTGCCTTTCCTTGGTTGAATGCTTCAGCGTTCTTAATTGGGTATAATAGGTATGCATAATCTGATGCAGTATTTGGATCAAGAAGTCTTGTCCATGAGTATACGAAATCTTGTGCAGTTACTCTCTTTCCATCTGTCCAATAAGCATTGTTTCTTAAATAGAACCTATAAACAAGACCATCCTTTGAAACTTCATACTTGTATGCAACACCAGGAACGATAACGTCTGATTTATTATCCTTTGTATCAGTCTTTGTTAAGCCTTCAAAAGCGAGTTCAAGAATAGCGTGTGAATAAGTATCTGTTGCCTTTGAAAGGTCAAGAGTTTTAATGTCTGTTCCAAATGGGATGTTTAAGAATTGTTCCTTGTCCATGTTAGTTGGTTTTGAATAGTTGATTTCCTTTAAAGTTACAGTTGTAAAGTTTGTTGCCTTTGCTTGTGCAAATCCAGCTGATGATACAAATAATACAGCAGCAGCAAGGAATGCACTAAGCTTTTTGAAAGTTTTGTTCATTTAGATACCCCCTTTAAGTTATTAATTTATATGAATATAAATTTTAAACTAAATCGTTCACCTCCTTAAGCGTCATGATAAAATACTAGTTATTAATAAATATTCTACAATAATTGAGATAATCCTGCCTTTAGAGGCAAAAAATGTATTAAGATTTGGAAATAATTTAATGTTTAAAATAGTCGAAAAAATGAAATTAAATACTTAAAAATTTGTAAAAAGTTTTAAACGTGATTAAATATAAAATATAAATGGAAAATATATAAGTTATAGGAGTTATGCCGGATTTTAAAAGAATCCAAGAAAGAAAAAGGCAAACAGAAAAGGTCAATAAATGAACTAATATATCTCTTTTAATTTCAAAATTCAACTTTACGCTTAAGTTGATATAAATGAAGTTTAATATTATTCCAACTGTTGCTGACACTATAAAGTTGATTGCATATCCATATATATTGAGGCGTGGAATTGCAATGAATATATAAATTATTACTATATCAATAATAGAAAGAATGAGCGAATTTATCATTACCTGGGTTTGCCTTCCAATGGCATTTAAAATTGAAAAACTTATCATTTCAACGTAAATTATAGGAAGCCCATAGGATAAAGTTTTAATAAGCGGTGCTATTGAACTGTCTTTATAAAATAATAAAGATATTTTGTCTGGAATGCTGTTTAATATGATAAATGTAGATAATGAAAGGATAAGGGCTATTTCGATTGTTTTTTTAATCCTCCTTTTTACAGCTGCAAAATTTTTTAAAACCAAAAATTCTGAAATAGATGGAATAAGAACTATGCTTAAAGAATTTAATATAACGGCAGGGTAGAATATTACATTAAGGGCCATTCCAGATAGCTTTCCAAACATAGATATTGCATCTTCATAGCTAAAACCAGCAACCATAAGGCGTTTGGGAATTAATATTGCAATTAACATGCTAAAAACAGTTGATGATATTCCGTTTATTGCCAATGGTAAGGAGAGCTTTAATGTGTCTACAAGAAGTTGGATAGAATTTTCTGCCTTATCAAAGGATTTATTTTTGAGTTTATAGCTTTGATAAAATATATAAAAAAGCAATAGACTTGTAAACTCACCAGCACTTAAAGCAAGCATCGCAGATGCACAGCTCAGCTCTAAGCTTTTACTTTTGAAGAAATTTATTAATGGAAACATTACAAGTATTCTTATAATTTTTTCAACTATATCGATCAATGCTGGTTCTATCATCCTTTGAATTCCATAGAAGGCACCCTTGTAAACTGATGATATGGAAACTATAATAAGTGCAGGGGTAAAGGCAAGGATGCTATAATAGGTTCTTGAATCCTTTAAGATAAACAATGAAAATTGTTTTGATAAAGAAAGCAATATAGCAGTTATTATAATGGACCAAAAGATTTCGAAGAGTATTATTGTATTAACAGTTTTATAAAGCTCATTTAATTTTCTTTTTGCCTTTTTTTCTGCTGCAACCTTTGATACTGCAATGGTAATTCCGCCACCAGTTATAAATAAAAACATTGTATAAAGGGGCATTACAAGTTGATAAATTCCCATTCCTTTAGGGCCTATTTGGCGCGATAAAATTATTGAAAAAATAAAGTTTAAAGTGCCTGTTATGATGTTGGATAAAACTAAAATAAAGGTGTTTTTATAAAAATCACTAACCTTCATCCTTCACCCTGATAATTTATCTATAAATATTAATATTTTATTCCTTCTTAATTTATACTTATCTTAGAAAAAAAGCGCAATGTTTGGTTAAACAAATCATTGCGCCTTTTAAATTACTTTAAGTTTTCTGGGTTTAATGCTTCAAGCTCAGGTAAAACAAATCTTCCGTCTTTTCTTACAAGAACATCATCGAAGTAAATTTCTCCTCCGCCATATTCTGGAGTTTGGATGTATACAAGGTCCCAGTGAATAGCTGATTTATTTCCGTTGAAGGCATCATCATAGGAGCTTCCTGGAGTAAAGTGGATTGAACCTGCAATCTTTTCGTCGAATAGTATATCCTTCATTGGTTTTGTTATATATGGGTTAACTCCTATTGCAAATTCGCCGACATATCTTGCACCTTCATCTGTATCGAATACCTTGTTTATTCTTTCTGTATTGTTTGCAGTTGCTTTTACTATTTTACCATCTTTAAATTCAAGTCTTATGTTTTCATAAGTAAATCCTTGATATTCTGAAGGAGCATTGTAGGTTATATAACCATTTACGCTGTCCTTAACAGGTGCAGTATAAACTTCTCCATCTGGGATATTCATCTTTCCGTCACATTTTACAACTGGGATTCCTTTGATTGAGAAGGTTAAATCAGTTTCAGGTCCTACAATTCTTACCTTGTCTGTTCTTTCCATAAGTTCTACTAATGCGTCCATTGCTTTGGACATTTTTGAATAATCTAAATTGCAAACGTTGAAGTAGAAATCTTCAAAGGCTTCTGTGCTCATGTTAGCTAGCTGTGCCATTGATGGTGATGGATATCTTAAAACAACCCACTTAGTTTTTGGAACTCTAATTTTTCCATGAACTTCATGCCAGAAGTATTTATTGTAGATACCAAGCTTATCTGATGGAACATCTGATAATTCTGATGTATTGTTTCCTGAACGAATTCCTATGTAGGCGTCCATATCGCTCATTCTTGCAGCTTCATACTTTGCCATCATCTTCATTTGCTCTTCAGTTGCACCCATAAGAAGAGCTCTGTCAACTGTTCTGTTTTTAATAGTTACAAAAGGAATAGCGCCTACCCTGTAAGCTTCTTTAATAAGCTCTGTGACAAGAGGCAGCTCAAGATGAATAGTTTCGATCAACACCTTTTCACCTGGCTGTAGTCTGCAGGAATAGTTAATAAGGTTTCTTGCAAGAACCTTTATTCTTTCGTCTACCATAAAAAGCCCTCCTTAAATTTTTTGTAACAAATATATTATAAACTATTAACAAAAATATTAAAATACCCTCTTTACAAAATGTCGAATTAAGTCTAAAATAATAGAGGTGTGGAAGTCATTACGTAAGGTTTATAATAAATCACCTCTAAGTATCCTCCGAAAAGGAGGATATTTTTTTTATTTGTTTTATAATATAATTGAAAAGAAATTTGAGGTGATGGTATGGAAGCCTTAGAAAAATCCTATGGATTTGTTCTTAAGCATATTTTAAAAGCTGTAAATCCCATTAAAAAGAAAATAATTAAAACGGAGTGTAAGGTCCACAAGTTTATAAATAATCAAGCTATAGAAATATTAAAAAATGATGGTAATGAAGAAGCTTATGATTTTCTCTCTAAATATATGAGGGATATAAATTCAGGGGTTGTTTGGGCTGATCAGGATTTTAAAAGCAGCAATCATTTTTATAATCCTGAAAAAAATAGGGGCCTTTACGGTGCAAGCAACGCCCTAAAGGAGGCAACCTATTATTATACCAAAGCTATTAATTTATATAAGGAAGGGAAAATAAATGCTTCTGCCTTTTATCTTGGATCTTCTTGTCACATCATTCAGGATATGACGGTTCCTCAGCATGTCAATATTAAGCTCTTGGACAGCCATAGAAAATATGAGCTTTGGGTTATAAAGACATATCTTATGCATGATTCCTTTAAAATTGAAAAAGGCGGGATATATTTAAATTCCATAAAGGATTTTATTGAAGAAAATGCGAAGATAGCAATAGAAGCATATATAAAATATAAACATTTGCCCAATAAAGAAGAAAGATATTTTAAAATAACAGAAGAAATTTTAACGCAGGCACAGAAAACGACGGCAGGAATGATGTTGAAATATTTTAACGATGTGACTAAAATAAATAATATAAATTAGCATAAGGAGGAAATATATGCCAAAGATTACTTGGAAACCAGGGACTATGCTCTATCCTGTGCCTGCCGCCCTTATAACATCTAAATATGAGGATAAAGAGAATATAATTACAATATCCTGGATAGGAACCGTGTGTTCTGACCCTCCAATGCTTTCAATCTCGGTAAGGCCTGAAAGGTATAGTTATGAGCTTATTAAAAATTCAGGGGAATTTGTTGTCAATATCCCAAATAGGGAATTAGCCTATGCAACGGATTTTTGCGGGGTAAGGTCAGGGAGGGATGTAGATAAATTTGAATTTTTAAGTCTAACAAAGGAAAAGGCAAGCGTAGTATCTGCCAGCATAATAAAGGAATGCCCTTTGGCACTGGAGTGCAAGGTAAAACAAATAATTGAACTTGGAACTCATCACATGTTTATTGCTGAAATTGTAGCTGTAAATGTAGAAGAAAATTTAATAGATGAAACAGGGAAGCTGCACCTTGATAAGGCAAAACTTTTAATGTATAACCATGGTAAATATTGTGTAACTGGAGAACACATTGGAAAGTTTGGATTTTCAGTAGAAAAGAAAAAGAAAAAAAGGTGATATTATGGGGGATAAACAATATCTTATTGATATTAGCCGCAAGGAATTTAAGGGGGATATTTTGGATATAAGCTATGAAGGTGCTAATTTGATTATTCAAAGTGTTGATGAAGGGTATGAAAAGGATTTTAAAACATTAAAAGACTTAAATGCTGAGCTTGGGAAGTTTGATACGGTGCTTTTTTTTCTATCTATTAATAAATATGGAAGGAAAAATTTAAAAAGGCTTTTAAAGAATCTTAAAAATAATCTTAATGATGAAGCAAGGATAATGATTTGGGATATTAATTATAGAAAACTGTCTCCCTTTGATACATTAAAAGTCAAGGTGATTAAAAAAAATAATAAAATAGAAACTTTAAATGAAACCTTTAGATTTAAAATATTTTCGTTAAATTCAAAAGATGTTGAAAGGATTTTGCTAAAAAATGGATATAAGGTTTTAAAATTAGATGTTGATGGGATTTTATATTACATAGAGGCAATTTACGGAGGATAGAAATGAAGGTATTGTTGATTGCGTTAAATTCAAAGTATGTTCATTCAAATTTAGCAATAAGATATTTAAGGGCCTATGTAAATGAGTTTGATGTAGAAATATTTGAAGGAACAATTAACGAAAATCCATTTAATTTATCCCTTGAGATTGCAAATAAAAAACCTGATGTAGTGGCCTTTTCCTGTTACATATGGAATATTGAAAACACCTTAAAGATATGCGGCATATTAAAGGAAATAAATAAAGATATAACTATAATATTAGGTGGGCCAGAGGTTTCATATGATCCAAAAAATATACTTCAGTTAAATGAGTATATTGATTTTATAATATTTGGCGAAGGTGAAGAAACCTTCAAGGAACTTCTTGAGTATGTATCGGGAAAGGGGAAAGATTTGAAGTCGATAAAGGGTCTAGCCTTTAGATTGGGTGAAGAGATAATTGTAAATGAAGAAAGGCCATTGATTACAAATTTAGATACCATTCCTTTTCCATATGATTTGGAAATTCCTTCAAAAATAGTATATTATGAAGCTTCGAGGGGATGTCCTTTTAGCTGCAAATATTGTCTTTCATCAACAATAAAGGGTATCCGCTTTTTTAGTTTGGAAAGGATTAAAAAAGATTTAAAATATTTAATAGACAATGATGTTAAACTTGTTAAATTTGTAGACAGAACCTTCAATGCAAATAAAAGAATGGCTATTGAGATTTGGGAATTTCTAATTCAAAACTCAAAGGGAACAAAGTTTCATTTTGAAATAGCAGCAGATCTTTTGGATGAGGATTGCTTTGAAGTTTTAAAAAGGGCACCAAAGGATCTTTTTCAATTTGAGATAGGTGTGCAAACTACCAATGAAACAGTTTTAAAAAATATAAATAGGATAATGGATTTCGAAAAAGTAAAAAATAATGTAAAAAGGATTATGAGTATGGGAAATATCCATTGTCATTTGGATCTTATTGTAGGGCTCCCAGGAGAGGATTTTAGTTCCTTTAGAAGGTCCTTTGAGGATGTAATGGATATAAAACCGGATGTTTTGCAAATTGGCTTTTTAAAGGTGCTAAAGGGCTCACCGATTAGCTTTGAGGCAGAGGAGTATGGAATAAAATATTCACCCTATCCCCCTTATCAGGTATTAAAGACAAAGGATTTAAGTTTTCAAGAAGTTGTATTTCTTTTTAAATTTGAAGAGGTTTTTGAAACATTTTATAATTCCCATATATTTGATAATACAATCAGATACTTCTTAAACAAGTTAAATAGCTATGAATTTTTCAGTAAGCTTACCATCTTTTTGGAGGAAAATAATTTCTTTAAATTGAATTTTGATCTTAATGGGAAAACAAAACTTTTGCTTGAATTTTTAAAAAAATATGAGGATGAGGATATAGTAAAGAGCCTTTTGATTCATGACTATTTGTTTACTACAAAGAAAGGGTATCTTCCAGAATTTTTAAAAAGTGATGATGAGATAAACATAAAAGATGTTTTAGCTGAGAATAAGGAAATTATATATGAAAAATTGCGTGTTAAAGATTTCAAATCTGTTTTTGCTGTAAAGGTAAAGGTTGACATAAAGGAAGATTACATATATGGAAATTACATCCTTGTAATTAATTTACTAGATAAGCGATTTTTTTACATCAATATGTAATATTTAAAAATTACAAGAAAATTCGATAAATTAATACTTTAACAATCGATTTATGTAATTTTTTAAAAAATATCAATATTAATAAATTTCTCTATTAAAAAAAATTATAGTATAATGTAATTTGTAAATTATTTATTAATTTTTATCAAAATAAAAGGTGGTGATAACTTGGCACTTGAAGTTGTTAAACAGGTGGCTGAAATTGAAAAGCAGGCTGATGAGATAATTAAATCAGCACAGCAGAAGGCAAATGGTATATTAAAGGCTGCAAAGGAAAAGTATGATTTATTGATCAAGGAAGCAAACCTTAAGGGTAATGAAATTTATAGGGAAACTATAAATAGGTTTGAGGAGGAAGGCAAAGAAGAGGCAAGGCCCATTTATGAGGAGGCAAATAGGACGATAGAAAATATACAAAACATACCTAATGAAAAGATAGAAAAGGCAATTAATATGGTTATTGAGAGGATAGTGAATAGCCATGGCGATAGTTAAAATGAAAAAATTGAACTTAGCTTGTGCTAAGGAAGACAAGGAAAAAATATTAAAACTTCTGCAAAAATTAGGTGTAGTTCAGATAATCGATTTAAAGGATGAACTAGAAGATACTGATTATGAAAAAGAAAAGCCCTCAAACGAAGTAGAATATGAATTTGCAAAAGTTAAGTTTACCTATGAATTTTTAAAGCAATATTCAGAGGAGAAAAAGGGAATTTTTACTCCTAAAAATGTATTAAGCTTTGAGGAATTTGAAAGGCTTGATTCCCATTTAGATTGGGAGGAATATTATAAGGCAGCAAAATTCATCGAGGAGTCGATGAATACAAACAGGACAAAAAAAGGAAAAGTTCTGTCTTTGATCGAACAATATTCAAACTGGGTTAATCTTGACGTCTCAGAAGCTGAATTAAAATCGCTAAAAAATGTTGCTTATTTTATAGGGACGGTAAATAAAAAATATAAAGAACAGCTATTAATAGAGCTTAATGAGACCTTTAAAGAAATTTATATCGAAACAATATTTGAAAAACAAAATGATGTAAATGTATTAGTTCTTGCACATAAAGATAAGTTTAATGAAGTATCAGAAGTTCTAAAAAAATATGGTTTTGCAAAGACTAATTTAGAATTTGACAAAACACCAAAGGAAAAGATATTAGAACTAAATAAAGAAATCGAAAGTTTAGAAGAAGAATATCAAAAGTTAATAGAAAGGGCAAAGGAAGCTGCAAAAAATATCGAAGATGTTGAAAAAATTTACGATTATTTCTATTCTAAACTTCAGCTTGAGCAGGCAAAATCAAAGCTTGTTTTAACCAAAAAGACAGCGGTTTTAACAGGATGGATTCCAGAAGACAAAGTTGATGTAGTAAAAGAAAATGTTCAAAATAAATTTAAACATGTATTCATTGAAGTTGAGGATGCAGAATTTGAAAATGCACCAGTTTTATTAAAAAACAACTGGCTGTCAGAACCCTTTGAGGTTGTAACTTCTATGTATGCACTACCAAAGCCAACAGAGATAGATCCAACACCAATTCTTACGCCGTTTTTCCTTTTATTCTTTGGAATGATGATGGCGGATGTTGGATATGGTATTTTGATGTTTTTGGTAGGAATTTTAGGCCTTAAGTTTACAAACATTGAGGGGGATCTTAAAAAGCTACTAAAGCTTATACTATATTGCAGCATTCCAACAATAGCATTTGGTTTGTTATATGGCAGTTTCTTTGGAGGAATAATTAAACTTAAACCACTATGGGTTGATCCTGTAAATGAACCTATGGAGATTTTAAAATGGTCTATAATTTTTGGTATAGTTCATCTTTATGTTGGGCTTGGAACAAAGGCATATATGTTGATTAAGAACGGAAAAGTTTTAGATGCCTTCTTTGATGTTGGAGCATGGTATTTACTACTTTCAGGGCTTATATGGATGTTCCTCGGCGGAGGAACTATAGCGAAGGTTCTTGCAATATTAGGCGCATTAATAATACTTCTAACCCATGGAAGAGAAAACAAAACCATAGTTGGTAAGTTTTTTGGTGGATTTTACTCATTATATGGTGTTACAGGATATTTAGGTGATGCTCTATCCTACTCGCGCCTTTTAGCTCTTGGTCTTGCATCGGGGCTAATTGGATGGTCCTTTAATCTTCTTATAAGCCTTTTAGGAAAAGGTGTAGTAGTTTATATCTTTGGACCACTGATATTTATAGCAGGACATACATTTAACTTTCTTATAGGAATTTTAGGAACGTATGTCCATACATCAAGATTGCAGTATCTTGAATTCTTCGGCAAATTCTATGAAGGTGGCGGAAAGGCCTTTGAGCCTTTAAAAATAAAAACAAAATTTATAAAAGTAGAATAAGGGAGGAGTTAATATGGAAAACTTTACAACATTCGTTGAATTTTTAAGAGCTTATGGTGGAGCAACTTTAGCATTATTAGGAGCTGCCCTTGCAGCATTAATGGCGGGCATTGGTTCAGCAAGAGGTGTTGGTATCGTAGGTCAAAGTGCTGCAGGCCTTATTACTGAAGATCCAGAAAAGTTTGGTCAATCACTTATATTACAGGTTATCCCAGGAACACAGGGATTTTATGGTTTTATTACAGCTCTAATTGTTCTTTCAAGAATAGGTTTATTAACAGGAGGATTAAAGCCTTTAACATTAGCTCAAGGATTTTATCTATTAATGGCATGCCTTCCAATGGCCTTTGTTGGATATAGTTCAGCAATATCACAGGGTAAGACTGCAGCGGCAGGTATCCAAATACTTGCAAAGAGACCAGAAAAGATGTTTAATGGTGTTATCTATGCCGTAATGGTTGAAACATATGCCGTAGTTGCTTTGATTACTTCAATATTGATGATCGTTAACATAAAGATATGAGGGAGTGCTTAAAATGGCCGGAATTGAAAATTTAAAGGAAAGGCTCTTATCTGATGCCAATGAAAAGGCAGCTAACATAGAAAATGAAGCATCTATGAAGGCGAATTCAACTTTAGAAGAAGCTAAAAGTAAGGCAGATAAAATAATTGAAGAGTTAAAGGAAAAAGCAGAAAGGGACGGAAGGGAAAGAAAGGAAAGAATAATTTCAAAGGCTAAAATGGAAGCAAGGGATATGGTATTAAAGGCAAAACAAGATGCCATTGATAATGTATTTAGACTTGTTGTTGAAAGAATTAATAACATGGATATTGCTTCATACAGAGATCTTTTTAAAAAGCTTATATTAAATAATGTGGAAACAGGAGATGAAGAAATAGTCCTTTCCGTTAAAGATAAGAATAAATTTGATCAAAACTTTTTGTTCGATATAAACAGGGAACTTATGTCAATGGGTAAGCTCGGCAATCTTAAATTTAGCCAGGAAACCCTAAATATAAGTTCAGGATTTATATTAAGAAGAAGGGGACTTGAGATAAACTGCACAATTGAAGCTTTAATTAGGAATTTAAGAGATGAGCTAGAGGCTGAACTAGCAAAACAACTTTTCTAGTTCCTCCATTTAACAAGATAGGAGGGGAAGCAATGGATTTAACTTATTTTGCACAGAGCATTGCAAGGGTTAAGGCTATGGAAACAAAAATGCTCGATAAGGCTAAATTTGAAGCCCTTATTGAGGCAAAGGATTTTAACGAAGCAGTAAGGATGCTTCAGGATACAGTGTATTCTAATTATGATATGAGGGATTTTGAAGTAGGATTAAAGAAGGCCTTAGAGGATCTTTATTCCGAAATGGGGAAAATAAGTCCTTCAAAGGAAGTTGTAGACTTTTTAGCGGCAAGATATGATGCTCATAATATTAAGACATTAATCAAGGCTAAATTCTCAAGCTTTGAGTATGAAAGGCTTCTTTATAACATTGGAACTATTCCTTTAGATTCTCTAAAGTTAATGATCAAGGATGAAAATTTTAGAGATCTTCCATCTACATTGAGAAATTGTATTGAAGGTGCAATTGGGGAATATAAAGCCAATAAAAATCCCCAAGGGATAGATATTACAATTGATAAAGGGATAATAAAATATATGTTTGAAATAGCTGAAAAATCAAAGCTTGAGTATTTGATAAAGATAATAAAGATTATAATAGACATGACTAATATAAAGGCCTTTATAAGAATAAGAGTTCAGGATAGAGAAAGGGAACTTTTTAGAAAAGTGTTTATCGAGGGTGGCAATATAGATATAGACCATTTCCTCAATAGTTTTAACGATTCCCTTGACTCCTTTGGTAACAAGATAATGCATACTGAACATTTTAAGTGGGTAAAGGGTGGTTTAGAGGAATATTTAAAAACAAACGATCTTGGAAGCCTTGAAAAGTATGGTGATAATTATTTGATCGACTTTATTAAAAATTCTAAGTTTGTCTCCTTTGGGCCGGATCCTCTTATAGCTTACATATTAGCAAAGGAGAACGAAATAAGGCTTTTGAGAATAGTTTTAACGGGCAAAAAGAACAACGTAGCACCCGACGTTATAAGGGAAAGGTTGCGTGATATTTATGTATAAGATTGGAGTTGTCGGGGAAAAGGATGCAGTTATAGCCTTTTTATCCCTTGGTATGACTGTTAAGGGGGTTGAAAATGCAAAGGAAGCCCAAATGGCAATCGATGGTATGGCAAGGGAGGGCTATGGTCTTATATTCGTAACAGAAACTATTGCCAAGGAAATAGATGAAACCATAGAAAGATATAAAAACAGCTTTTTACCTGCAGTTATATTAATTCCAGGCGTTCAAGGTAGTCTTGGAATTGGACTTCAAAAAATAAAAGACAATGTTGAAAAGGCTGTTGGAGTAGATATTTTATCAAAGAAGGAAGGTTGATAGTCTTGAAGGCGGGAAGGATTATAAAAGTTTCAGGACCATTAGTTGTTGCTGAAGGCATGGAGCATGCCAAGATGTTCGATGTTTGTAGAGTTGGTAATAAAAGACTTATAGGCGAAATAATAGAAATGCGTGGAGATAAGGCTTCAATTCAGGTTTACGAGGAAACATCAGGTCTTGGTATTGGCGAGCCTGTTGAAACTACTGGTGAGCCATTGAGTGTTGAACTTGGCCCTGGCCTTATCGAAGCGATGTTTGATGGAATTCAAAGGCCTCTTGATAAGATAATGCAGATGGCAGGAGATTTTATAACAAGGGGTATTGACGTTCCAGCCCTAGATAGGGAAAAGAAATGGCACTTTGTTCCTAAAAAATCAGTAGGAGACTATGTTCAACCTGGAGACATATTTGGAACTGTTCAAGAAACAACTTTAATAGAACATAGAATAATGGTTCCATATAATGTTGAGGGAGAAATTGTAGAGATATTAGAAGGAGATTTCACGGTTTTAGATACTGTTGCTAAGGTTAAAAACAAAGATGGCGAAATTGTAAATCTTACAATGATGCAAAAGTGGCCTGTAAGAAAGGGAAGACCATATAAATCAAAGATAACGCCAGAGGAACCACTAATTACTGGACAAAGAATAATAGATACCTTCTTCCCAGTTGCAAAGGGAGGAACAGCTTGTGTTCCAGGTCCCTTTGGAAGTGGAAAGACAGTAGTTCAGCACCAGCTTGCTAAATGGGCGGATGCGGAGATAGTTGTATACATCGGCTGCGGTGAACGTGGCAATGAGATGACTGATGTTTTAATGGAATTCCCAGAACTTAAGGACCCAAAATCAGGGGAGCCATTAATGAAAAGAACTGTTCTTATTGCTAACACATCAAACATGCCTGTTGCTGCAAGAGAGGCTTCTATTTATACTGGTATTACAATTGCAGAATACTTTAGAGATATGGGATATTCAGTTGCAATGATGGCAGATTCAACTTCAAGATGGGCAGAGGCTCTTAGAGAGATGTCAGGACGTCTTGAAGAAATGCCTGGTGAAGAAGGATATCCAGCTTACCTTGCATCCCGTGCAGCACAATTTTATGAAAGAGCAGGAAAGGTTTACTGCTTAGGATCAGATGAAAGAATAGGTGCCTTGACAGTTATAGGTGCAGTATCTCCTCCAGGTGGAGACCTTTCAGAACCTGTAACTCAGGCTACATTAAAAATAGTTAAGGTATTCTGGGGACTTGATGCAAATCTTGCCTATAGAAGACACTTCCCAGCTATAAACTGGCTTTTAAGTTATTCATTATACATGGAAAAAATCGCACCGTATATTGAAAGAATGGGCTTTGAAGGCTGGGGCGAGATGGTTAGAGAAGCCATGAAGATATTACAGGAAGAAGATGAATTGCAGGAAATCGTAAGACTTGTAGGTATAGATGCTTTATCAGAAAAGGATAGACTAACTTTAGAGGCAGCAAAGTCTTTAAGGGAGGACTATCTACATCAAAATGCCTTCCATGAGGTTGATACCTATACTTCACTAAATAAGCAATATAAAATGTTAAAACTAATTTTGGAATTCTACCATCAATCTCAAAGGGCATTAGATGCAGGGGTTTACCTTAGCAGGATATCAAACCTTCCCGTAAGAGAAAAAATAGCAAGAGCAAAGTATGTTCCAGAAAGTGAAATAAACAAGGTGGATGAAATATTCGTAGAACTTAAGGAGCAGATAGAAACTCTTATATCGGAGGGAGGGTTTGTAAATGCTTAGAGAGTATAGAACTATAAGGGAAGTTGCAGGACCATTGATGCTTGTTGATGAGGTTGAAGGAGCACTTTACGATGAAATAGTTGAAATTGAAACCCAAAGTGGAGAAATAAGAAGGGGAAAGGTTCTTGAAATAAATGGAAATAAAGCCTTGATTCAGCTGTTTGAAAGTTCTGCAGGTATAAATCTTCAGGGAAGTAAAGTAAGGTTTTTGGGTAAAACACTTGAGCTTGGCGTATCAATGGATATGCTTGGAAGAGTATTTGATGGTCTTGGAAGACCAAAAGATGGAGGACCTAAAATAATTCCTGAAAAGAAGCTTGACATTAATGGTAACCCATTAAACCCTGTTGCAAGGGACTATCCGTCAGAATTTATTCAAACGGGTATCTCAGCAATAGATGGACTTAACACCCTTGTTAGAGGGCAAAAGCTTCCCATATTCTCAGGTTCAGGTCTTCCCCATGCAAGGCTTGCAGCTCAAATTGCAAGACAGGCAAAGGTTCTAAGTGCTGATAGCAAATTTGCAGTTGTATTTGCTGCAATGGGTATAACATTTGAAGAGGCTGAATTCTTTATATCAGATTTTAAAAAGACTGGTGCTATAGACAGGGCAGTTCTTTTCATAAATCTTGCAAACGACCCACCAATCGAAAGAATTGCAACTCCAAGAATGGCACTAACTACGGCAGAGTATTTGGCCTTTGAAAAGGGAATGCACGTTCTTGTTATAATGACGGACATGACAAACTACTGTGAAGCCCTAAGAGAAATTTCAGCTGCAAGAAAGGAAGTTCCAGGACGCCGAGGATATCCAGGTTATCTATATACTGACCTTTCAACCCTTTATGAAAGGGCAGGAAAAATAAGGGGCAAGGAAGGTTCAATTACACAAATTCCAATCCTTACAATGCCAGAAGATGATAAGACTCACCCAATTCCTGACCTTACAGGATATATAACAGAGGGTCAGATAATTCTTAGCAGAGAGTTTTACAGAAAGGGTGTTAATCCTCCAATAGATGTTTTACCATCCCTATCAAGACTTAAGGACAAAGGAATTGGTAAAGGTAAGACGAGGGAAGACCATGCAGATACGATGAACCAGCTTTTTGCTGCCTATGCACAAGGTAAGCAGGCAAAGGAACTTGCAGTAATCCTTGGTGAGGCTGCACTTTCAGATACAGATAAGCTTTATGCTAAATTTGCTGAGGAATTTGAAAAAAGATATGTAAGCCAAGGGGAATATGAAAATAGAAGCATTGAAGAAACACTAACAATAGGATGGGAGCTCCTATCGATACTTCCAAGAACTGAGCTTAAGAGAATTAGAGAGGAATACATCGAAAAGTACTTGCCCAAAAAAGGGGATGAAATTTAATGAGATTAAATGTCAATCCAACGAGAATGGAGCTTAGCCGTCTTAAAAAGAGGTTAAAGGTTGCTGTAAGAGGTCATAAACTTTTAAAGGATAAACAGGATGAACTTATGAAAAAGTTTATTGACCTTATAAAGAAAAACAATGAATTGAGACTAAAGGTTGAGGAAGAACTTACGAAATCCCTTAAGGATTTTATGATGGCAAGGGCAGTAATGGGGACGGAAGCGTTAGAAGAGGCGATTGCAATGCCGGCTGAAACTATAAAGCTTGATGTAACAAAAAAGAATATAATGAGCGTTAATGTTCCCATTATGAACTTTGTAAGAGAAGGTAGCGAAAATGCAAGCATATATCCTTATGGTTTCTTTGCAACAACTGGGGAGCTTGATGCTGCTATTAAAAAATTATATGATATTATGCCGCATCTTTTAGAGCTTGCAGAGGTTGAAAAGTCCTGTCAGCTTATGGCAGATGAGATTGAAAAGACAAGAAGAAGGGTTAACGCCCTTGAATATGTTATGATTCCACAGCTTAAGGAAACAATAAAATATATTACAATGAAGCTTGATGAAAACGAGCGTGGAACTTTAACAAGACTTATGAAGATAAAGAGTATGATGCAAAAATAAAGGTGGCAAATTGCCACCTTTATTTTATCCGCCACCAATATATGGATAAAATCCAACTGTATCTCCATCCTTTAGTTTTGTGTTAAAATCAGCGTTTTGACCATTAATAGTGCAGTTGAAAACTTCATTTAAAGGCAAGGCTAATTTTTTTATTAAATCATTAACTGTTGCACCTTGAGGAATTTCAATTGTTAAAGTAGAACTACCTGCATATTTAGAGAGCATGGCAAATAATTTGACCGTAACCTTCATGCTTTCACTCCTTAGAACACGACGGACAATCCTTTTGTTTTTCTACATCGATTGTTTCAAAGATATCGTTTTCAATATCTATAAAATAAACTTTGTTTGAAATTTTGCTATTTACATAGTTGTAAATCAAATTAACTGCAAGTCCGGATAAAATTTTAGAAAGATGATTAAGGGCAAAATTGTCTTTATCAAGATTTTTTGATGTTATTATGTCCTTTATACAGTTTATGCAGTGATTTTTATAAGGCGAAACTAGTGTTACAATTCCTGATGTAGAGTTATGATGAACAAATACCATTACTTTTTTGTTTTTTAAACAATAATCATTGATTAAAAGGCTGGTATTAAAATTTGAAGTAGTGTCAACGATAACATTGCAGTCTGAGCAGTAGGCATGGATGTTATGTTCATCTATTCTATCTATGTATCCTTGTAAAAGAACCTCTGAATCTATCTTTTCTAATTTTTCAAAGGCAGCTTCGACCTTAAGGCGGCCAATGTCATTTTCGTCAAATATAGAATGGGTGAAAACATCGGCTTCATTGATTTCGGCATCGTCTATAAATGAAATATTTTTCATCCCCAATCTTGATAAGGAGTCGATTATTGAAGTCCCAACTGAACCGCATCCTATTACGCATATTTTAAAATCGTTACTTATTTTATCGTTCATCTAAAGACCCCCATTTATTCAATTTCAATTCCTTTATAATTAAAAAATGATCCTAAAAGTGGTAAAGAGGCTTTTAAACTAAGTTCAATCCTTTCGCCAATCTTTATCCCTTTTTGAATAAAAATCTTTATATCTTTATAATCAAACACATCATATTTTTCTTCATTTAAAACTACCTTTTTTGCCTCAATCCAAAGGCTTTTTACTTGAGGCCCACCTCATCCACAGCTAGTTTTGATTATTTTAATTTCCAGCTTACCACCTTTATTTAAAATGTAGTTATAAGTTTTATCGTTCATTACAATCTCCATAAAAAGCCTCCTTCCTTATTATTATTTTATCATTACATAATTTTTTTACAACATTAAATTATTTTAAAAGGCACCTCACGGTGCCTTAGTTTTCTATTTTTTTGAATTCATTTATTGCAGCTTTTACAAGTTCAATATCATATCCCCAGGACTTTATTGCATGAATCTTGAAGGATGCTGTATATTTAGTAAGCTCCTGCATTAAAATTTCCTCCTCATAGCCACATCCGCTGCTTGCTAAATTAACAAATAGAATTTCTGATATGCTTTGAGATTTATAATAATCAAAGGAGAATTTTAAATCTTTAGATATTAATATTCCGCTTTCTATAAAACCATACTTTACAAGTCGATCCTTTAACTTTTCTGATGTATTTGTTTTATCATCATATATTAGTATTCCTTTAAATCTTTTAGGAAGGTTATTAATTTTATTAACATAATAGTTAATGAAGATATCTGAGGCGTAGATAGGTCTTGTAAATTTTATTGTTATTCCCCTATCCCTCAAAAATTCTAAATCTACTTCTTTATTTATTTTTGAGTCTATCTCCCTTGAGGTATAGTTGACTATATATATGGTTTTACATCCATCTTTAATGGCAGAATTAATTGCATCTTGAATTTTGGGAACATATCCTTCAAAGGCAATATAAAAGTAGTAGGGTTTATAATTAAGAAGAGATTTTTTAAGTTCTCTTGCCACCTTTAATAATTCATCATTTTTATAATTGGTTCCTATCTTATAGTAAAATCTTTTAATTTTGTAACAAAGAAAGGGTTTTGATAATAAATTTATATTCTTTAAAAAATAATTGGCATAAAAAGGAGTATATTTTTCCATTTCTCCTTCGCTATAGAAAATTACAGCCTTTTTTAGATTATCTAGGTTTGAAAAATTCGGATAAGAACTTTTTTTAGGCATAAATACAAAATAACTGCATAAAGCATAGGAGAAAAAGAAAAATATCATTGCGGCTGGAATATATTTTATATTTATAGTAAAATATTTTCTAGAGAAAACAAATATCAAAATTGAAAATACAAAAATTGCAAATAATAATGGATAATAGGATGTAGGTGATATCAAAATTAAAGTAAAAAGTATCCCCCATAAAATGGAAAATAGTAAAACAACCAAATTTTCACCCCCAAAAATAAACCTCAATTAATTATATGAGTTTGTTTATAAAATTTACTACAATGAGGACTGTAAAATATTAATATTTTAAATATTTAGGAGGTGCATTTATGCAGGCTGTAGAAATTAAAAAAGATGTTTATTGGGTTGGTGCTAAAAATCCAGATCTTAGAGTTTTTGATATCATAATGACAACAAAAAAGGGGACTACATATAATTCATATTTAATTGTTGATGAAAAAGTTGCGCTTATCGATACAGTTAAGGATGGATTTTTTGATGAATTTATAAACAGGATAAAATCTGTAATTGGCGACAGAAAAGTAGATTATTTAATAGTAAATCATACAGAACCTGACCATAGCGGTTCTATAAAGTCGATTTTAAATGAATATCCAGATATAAAAATATATGGTTCAAAGGCAGCTTTAATGTATATTAAGAATATAATAAACAGGGATTTCGATGGAACAGAAGCGAAAGATGAGCTTAATTTAGGGAAAAGAACATTAAAGTTTATCTCAGCCCCTTTTTTGCATTGGCCGGATACGATATTTACTTATGATGAATTTGATAAAATACTTTTTACCTGTGACTTTTTAGGATCCCATTATTGTGATGACAGCATTTTTGACGATGAGGTTGGAGATTTTTCTGATGAGTTTAAATATTACTATGATGTTATAATGGGACCTTTCAAAAAGCATGTTTTATCTGCAATTGAAAAGATAAAGCCCCTTCAATTTGATCTAATTGGAACAAGTCATGGTCCGGTTTTAAGAAAGGATTTGCAAAAATATATAGATAAATACTATGAATGGAGTAAACCAGTTTTAGACATTCCAAAGGATAAATATGCCCTAATCGCCTATGTTTCTGCCTACGGATATACAAAGGAAATTGCGATGGCCATTAAAGAAGGATTAAAGGATGTAGGCTGTGAAGTTGATGTTCATGACATTACTGAACTTCCTTTAGAAAAGCTTGTTGAAAAGGCAGATAAAGCAAAGGCAGTTTTTGTTGGCTCACCAACTATAAACCAGGATGCAGTAAAACCCGTTTGGGATTTTCTTTCATTAGTAAGCCCCATAATCAATAGAGGCAAAATTGCCATGGCCTTTGGCTCCTATGGATGGAGCGGCGAAGGAGTTCAATTGATTACTGATAGGTTAAAGGGATTGAAGTTCAATGTAATTGAGCCAGGATTTAAAGTATGCTTTAAACCAAGTGAAGAGGACTTAAAAAGAGCAAGGGAAATTGGAAGAGAAATAGGAGAAAAGGTATAAGCACCCACAACGGGTGCTTTTATTTTTGTAAAATATTTTAACAATAAGTGAATAATAGAGAAAACTATTAATTTATCTAATAAAACTTTAGCTGTATAATTTGTGACAAAAAATTAAATTTATCAGAAAATTAAGAATATTGACTAATTTGCATAAAGATGCTATATTATTAATTAACAATGCTTTTGGAAAAATATACTAATATTAGAAAATAGGAGGATAAAATGTTAAGCGATTTATATACTGAAGCGTGTGAAGATATGGAAGTAGGGAGATATGAAACTGCAGAGATAAAATTCGAAAAATTGTTACAATTGAATAAAAATGATTACAAAATTTTAAATAAATTGGGTGTTCTGTATACATATAAAGGGGAAAAAGAAAAGGCATTAACCTATTTTAACTTGTCTTTAGACAATAACAGTGAATATGCACCTGCATATGTTAATATTGCAAACATATATCAAGAAGAAGGTCAGATGGAATTAGCAGAGGAGTTTTATTTAAAAGCTATTGAAGTTGATCCTGATTATGCATTAGCATATTACAATTTGGGGGTTTTATATAAAAAAAATGGACAAATAGAATTATGGGTTAAAAATTTTAAACAATACAAAAGACTCTTAAAAAGAGAACAATATAACTACACAAATGTAAAAGAAACAAATGTAAATAAAAAGAAATTTTTAATTATATGGCCTATTCTTATGTTTTTAATTGCTTATGTTTTTTTAATGAGTTTAATGAAGTGAGTTATTACAAGTAAATTATTTGAACAGTATTGTAAATATAGCCAAAAGTCTAAAATTGCTTTTGGCTATTTAAATAAAATAAAAAAGGAGGGGAATCTATGAAAAAAGTTTTAAGTAGCCTACTTATGTTGGTTTTAGCTATTTGCTTTGTAGCTTATCCAATTGTAGGCGCAGCAAGCACTCAAAAAAAGGCTCAACCCGTTAAGGAAGTTGAGTCAGCACTTAAAAAGGGCATTATAGTAGACTTTGGCCCAAACTATGTTGTAATTAAAGAAGCAGGTAAAAATCAAAGATATGCAGTTAATAACAAAACAAAGGTTTATTATCTAGGCAATTTATCAGATATTATGGAAGTAGCTAAAAAAGGTTTAAAGGTTTCATTTAAGGTCTGGCTCAAAAACAATGTTCCGCAATATCTAACGTATTTAGAAATTCCGGCTGCAGGACTAGAAGGACAAGGAATTATAGGAGTGTCATTGATTGACTTTAGAACTAATATAAGCGATGATTCAACTCCACCATCACTAGCTGCACCATCAATTGATGATAGAACTCAATTAGTTAATGGAAATGTTGTTAAAACAACTGATTTAAATCCGGAATTAGAAACACAATTTCAGTTTGTCGATTCGAAAAAATTAAGACTTGGAAGCATAACAGTTATTCCAGGAACATTGAAGGTAAAAGTTGAAGGAAAAGAATATAAACTTATTGATGAAAAGGAAGAATTTACAGCTGATGACCAATATAAGATGGTAGTTAGCAAAGGAGTTACAGATTTAGTATTTAAGGCAGATTTGCCAGCTAAAAATCAATCAGAAGCAGAGACTAAGGTAGAGGTAAGCTATAATAAAAAAGTTTATGAAATAAAAACTGCAGAGATAAACTCATTCCCTATTCATGAAGATGTTTATGTTGAATTGAATGGTAAAGAAACAAGTCTAGCAAAGGCACTTTATAGGGGAACATATTTCTACACCCTTGCAAACGATAATGGAGAAATAGTTTATATAAATGCATTCTACAAGGATGCTGAGGCAGTAGTTAGAAGTATTAAAGGCAACATTATGGAAGTTACTCTAATAAAATATGGAAAAGCTGCATTTGTTGATACAGTTATAATCGAGGATTGGGCAAACATTTCAGACTCAACTGGCGACGTATTAAATCTTAATGATTTAAGAGCTGGAGATAAGATTAAATTCTCAGTTGATCCAGATTCTGGCTATAAAGTTGTTGATATCATAAAAATTAAATAAAAGGGGGGGTAGAAAATGAAAAAAATAAAGCAAGTTATTACTTTACTTTTATTTACTGTAATAATCCTATCAAGCTTTGTTGGAGTAACAAAGGCAAAGTCTGAGCCAATGACAAAAGCAAACACTATTTATTATGCAACCTTCTCAGATCCAATTGATTTAAACCCAGCAATTTCAAGTGATAATGCATCAAGTGAAGTTACAGGCTTCTTGTTTAGAGCACTTTTAAAGAGGGATTGGTCAGGTAAGCTAATACCTGATATGGCAGAGGCTATGCCAACCATTTCAAATGATAATAAAACTATAACCTTTAAGCTCAGGAAAGGAATAAAATGGCATGATGGCACAGAATTAACCTCAGCTGATATTAAATTCTCTTATGAGTTTATTCTTGAACCAAAGGTTGCATCAGTTAGAAGATCCAACTTTATAAATATTGATACAATTGAAACACCAGACAAATATACTGTCGTATTTAAATTAAAGGAACCTGATTCAGCATTATTACCTAATTTTTCATACTATTACATTATTCCAAAGCATATTTGGGAGCCTGAATTACAGAAACTTTTAAACGGAACTTATAAATCAATTAAAGAAAGTAAATATAACAGAGAGCCAATAGGAAACGGACCATATATGTTTGTAGAATGGAAGACAGCAGAAAGAGTAGTATTAAAACGTAATCCAAACTTCTATGATCCACAACCCAAAATCGAGTATATTGTATTTACAATAACACCATCACAGGCAGTTGCGATGGTAAAGACTGAAACTGGTGAAGCTGATTATGTTGTAGTTCCAGAATCAGACGTTGCAAGAATGAGAACAAAATCTAACCTTAATACATTCGTTTACGACAGAGCATCCTTTGACTATATCGTTTATAATTTAAAACACCCGATATTCTCTGATAAGAGAGTAAGACAGGCTATTGCTCACGCATTAAATAAGGAAGCTATGGTAAAGGGTATATATAAAGGTGTTGCAAGCGTAGCTCATAGCTCATACCATCCAAAGCTTTGGGCTTATAATCCTAACGTTAAGCCACTTCAATACAATTTAAACAGAGCAAAGCAGCTTTTAGATCAAGCCGGCTGGAAGGTAGGAAAGGACGGAATAAGAGAAAAGAATGGTCAAAAATTACAGTTTGTTCTCATGACAAACAAAGGAAACATAATGAGAGAAAAGCTTGTAGTTTATATCCAAAATCAATTAAGATTAGTTGGAATAAAAGTTGAACCTAGAATAATTGAATGGAATACCTTCTTAAATAAGTATTACTATGCTGGCAAATATGATGCAGTTCTACTTGGATTTATTACTTCAATCGATGGTGATCAAACTGTTTTATTCCACAGCGATCCTGCAAAGGGAACCTTTAATAGAAATTTCTATAAAAATCCGCAAGTTGATAAACTTTTAGATGATGCAAGAAAAACATTTGATATTAATGAACAGAAAAAATTATATTGGAAGTTACAAGAAATTATAGCTGAAGATCAACCAATAACTTACATTGCATATAGAAAGAACGGATTATCCTTCAATAAGAGGGTAAAGAACGTTAAGGTTGTTGACTTGTTAGGAACCAATGATGGATACATGAGTTGGGAATTACAAAAGTAAAAGAAAATATGTTGTTTTAGTTTAACTATAGATATGGCAAGGTTTCTTGCCATATCTATATTAATGAGAAATGTGGAGGTGGACTATGCTAAAATACGTTGTAAAAAGAATTTTACAGGCTATACCGTTACTTTTCATAATTTCATTAATAACGTTTTTTATAATTAACCTAGCACCGGGCGACCCTATTTATATGTTTATTAATCCAGAGACAGCAAATCCTGTTGATGTAGAAGTTATAAGAAAATCATTAGGTTTGGACAAGCCTATATATATTAGGTATATATTGTGGTTAAAAAATGTTATCCAGGGTGATTTTGGTAAATCATTCCAACATGGCAGACCAGTTCTTGAAATGATTTTAGAAAGATTGCCAAATACTATAACTCTTGCAATTGTATCTACTATTATATCGTTTTTAGTATCAATACCAGTTGGTGTTTATTCAGCAATAAAAAGAAATTCAATTTTGGATTATATGTTTTCAACCTTTGCTTTTATAGGTATATCAATACCGTCTTTTTGGTTCGGACTAATGCTTATTTTATTGTTTAGTTTAAAATTAGGCTGGCTTCCTTCTGGCGGAATGAGGGCAAATTTTGAAGAGTTTGATCTTATTGATCGTTTAAGACACATAATTTTGCCAGCTCTTGTATTGGGTATGGCAAGTATGGCATCGCAAATGAGGCAAATGAGAAGTGCGATGCTTGAAGTTATAAGACAGGATTACATAAGGACTGCAAGAAGTAAAGGTCTTTCTGAAAGGGTAGTAATATTTAAACATGCTTTAAGAAACGCCCTTTTACCGATAATAACAATCATAGGCTTTATTATACCATGGCTCGTAAGCGGTGCAGTTGTTACAGAAACAATTTTTTCTTGGCCAGGTATAGGAAGGCTTTACATTCATGCTACATTTATGAGGGATTATCCTGTAATTATGGGGGTTACTATTATTTCTTCGGTAATGGTAGTAGTAGGTTCAATGGTAGCGGATATATTATATGCATTAGTGGATCCAAGAATAAAATATAACTAAGTGAGGGGATAGAGATGGCAGAAATAAAGCTTAATAATGAAAATAAAAGCGTTGAGCTTGCAGAAAGCTATGAATATAGCGATACCTTTTCAAAAAAGTTTCAAATATTTTGGAGAAGATTTAGAAAAAATAAGATGGCTGTTATAGGACTAACAATATTAATTATTTTATATTCATTAGCAATTTTTGCTCCCTTTATAGCACCTTATGATCCAGCTGGAACAGCGGATGACATTATGTATGTCGATGGTCCGCCAACATTTAGATCATATGTTGGTTATAATGTCAATGGGGAAGAGGTAGTATTTAAACCGAACTTCTTTGGAAGAGATGAGCTAGGAAGAGATGTATTCTCTCGATGCATATATGCAGGAAGAATTTCACTTACGGTTGGTTTTGTTTCAGTAAGTATATATGTTTTGATAGGAACTGTTTGGGGAGCAATTGCCGGCTATTACGGTGGCAAAGTTGATAACATAATGATGAGAATTGTTGATGCCATAATGTCCATTCCTACGATGATGCTTCTTATAACGGTAATGGCAATTTTTAAACCTAATCTTTATAATGTTATGATTGTTATCGGGTTAACGGGATGGACAGGTATCGCAAGATATGTAAGGGCGGAATTTTTAAGTTTAAAAAAGAGGGATTTTGTTGAGGCAGCAAGATGTATAGGAGCAAGTAATACAGCCATAATATTTAGACATATACTTCCAAACGCAATAGCCCCAGTTATAGTTGCAGCTACAATGGGTCTTGCATCAGCAATTTTAACAGAATCTACACTAAGCTTTTTTGGGTTAGGAGTTCAGCCACCGACGCCTTCATGGGGGAATATGCTTACTAACGCACAGGAATTAGAGACAATGGTATCAGCTCCTTGGAAGGCATTTTGGCCGGGGTTATTTATATTCCTCTCTGTATTATCCTTTAATTTCGTTGGTGATGGTCTAAGGGACGCATTAGATCCAAGATTAAAACAGTAAAAATAAGATTAGAGGTGTTGCTATGGAGAAGCTACTTGAAATTAAAAATCTTAGAACATATTTTTATACTGAAGATGGTGTAATTCCAGCTGTTGATGGAGTTGATTTTTATATAAAGCCGGGAGAAACATTAGGCGTTGTTGGTGAATCAGGATGTGGAAAAAGTATAACCTCCATGTCCATAATGAGGCTCATACCAAATCCTCCAGGAAAAATAATGGAGGGTAGCGAAATATGGTTTGATGGCGTTAATTTATTAAACTTACCAGAGAAGGAAATGAGAAGTATAAGAGGAAATAAAATCAGTATGATTTTCCAAGAGCCAATGACATCTTTAAATCCAGTTTACAAGGTTGGGGATCAAATAAGCGAGGCTCTTATACTACATCAAAAGATGTCAAAAAAGGATGCGTGGGAAAAGGCCATTGAGATGCTTAAATTGGTAAACATACCTTCACCGGAAAAGGTAGTAAATGAGTTTCCACACACTTTAAGTGGGGGTATGAGACAAAGAGTAATGATAGCTATGGCCCTTGCTTGTAATCCAAAGCTTTTGATTGCAGATGAACCTACCACAGCATTGGATGTTACAGTTCAAGCACAGATTCTTGATCTTATGAATGAATTAAAAAAGAAGGTTAATGCTGCTGTTATGATGATAACCCATAATTTGGGTGTAGTAGCAGAAACCTGCAATAGAGTAGTTGTAATGTATGCAGGACAGGTTGTAGAAGAGGGCGGCGTAGAAGAAATCTTTGAGAATCCATTACATCCATACACAAAAGGATTGCTAAACTCAATACCTGATGTAAATGGTAAAAAGGGCAAACTAGATGCTATCCCAGGAGTAGTTCCTAATCCATTAAATATGCCAAAAGGCTGTAGATTTGCACCAAGGTGTGATAAGGCAAAGGATATATGTTATAAAGAAAAACCAGAGATCATAAGACTTGGAGAAGAAAGATGTGTAAGATGCTTCTTATATGACGAAAAGGTAGGTGTTAGCAATGGATAAACTAGTTGAAGTATATGGTCTAAAAAAATATTTCCCAATGAAGGGGGGATTTTTTAATAGAACAGTTAATTATTTAAAGGCAGTTGATGGAGTGAGTTTTTTTATAAATAGAGGAGAAGTGCTAGGCGTAGTTGGAGAGTCAGGATGTGGTAAGTCCACCACAGGAAGGACAATATTAAAACTATTAGAACCTACCGATGGAAAGATAGTTTTTGATGGTGAAGATATAACAAAGCTTGAAGGTGAGGCTCTTCGAAAAAAAAGAAAGGAAATGCAGCTTATTTTTCAAGATCCATATTCCTCTTTAAATCCTAGGATGACGGTTGGTGAGATAATTGGCGAACCAATTACCATTCATGAAAAGGTGAGCCGTGCAGAAAAACTTGAAAGGGTTAAGGAATTATTAAATAAGGTTGGCTTAAGCCCTTACCATGTTAGAAGATATCCCCATGAGTTTAGTGGAGGACAAAGACAAAGAATAGGTATTGCAAGAGCTCTTGCCCTTAATCCAAAGTTTATAGTTGCAGATGAGTCGGTTTCAGCCCTTGACGTTTCGATACAGGCACAAGTTATAAATCTATTTGAAGAGTTAAAGGAAGAATTTAAGTTGACTTATATGTTTATTTCTCATGATTTAAGCGTTGTAAGACATATTTCAGATAGAATCTCTGTTATGTATCTTGGAAGAATGGTTGAAATGGCTGAAACTGAGGAACTATTTAATAATCCTATGCATCCTTATACACAGGCATTGCTATCAGCTGTTCCAATTCCCAATCCTAAACTTAAAAAAGATAGGATAATTTTACAAGGGGATGTTCCATCGCCTATAAATGCACCAAAGGGCTGTGTATTCCATACGAGATGTAGATATGCTATGGATGTATGTAAACATTTTGTTCCAGAATTTAAAGAAATCGAAGATGGTCATTTTGTTTCATGTTTTCTTTATGATAAATAGTATAAAAAATGAAAGGAATAAAATTGGACTAGATTGTGATACCCCTTTTAAGTGTTTAACTTTACAAGAGCCCCGGAAGGATTAGAAAAGGTATTGCTCATAAGTTAAAGTATTAGAATTATATAAGTTTATGAGGCAATACCACGAAAGTCCTTTATGGGGCTTTTGTTAATCAAACTTTTTCAACAGGCTGTTTATTTTTTGGTAAATATGAGATAATATAAGTAGATTAATGAAAGGGAGTGTTGATATGATAGACAGAGAAAAGATAATTGAGTTTTTAGAAAATGAAGGACTTAGCGAAATCGATGTTATCGATTATAAGGATGAAGACGTCTTAGTTTTAAACTTCTTCTATACCTTTGATGAGGCAGAGCTTGAAGCTGCAAAGCAGTTTGCAAACGATAATTACGAAGAGGATAATGAGGATGTATGGTATGAAGAATACTTCTTACCATACCTTACTGATATGGCAGCGGATAATATAAGGGACATCGTCGATGATTTAGGAGAAAAGTTTGGGGTTGAAGGTGAATTTGTTCTCTACGAAATGGATAGGGATTATCATAGCGAATGTGAATGCATTTTAGCCCTTGCTGAAAAGGGAAAGGATTTTGACATTGAAGACATTTTAGATGAATTAGAATAAGGCTGCACCTTATAATGTGCAGCCTTATTCTGAAAATTGAAGCTGATAAAGGTTATAATATAGGCCCTTCTTTTCCATTAACTCATCATGGCTTCCTATTTCCCTTATTCTTCCTTTATGCATTACTATTATTCTATCGCAATTTTTTATCGTAGATAATCTGTGGGCTACTATTATGGTTGTTCTGCCATCTGAAATCTTTTTAAGGGCATCCTGGATAAGCCCTTCAGTTTCGGTATCTATATTGGAGGTTGCTTCGTCCAGGACTAAGATTGAAGGATCAAATGCAAGGGCCCTTGCAAAGGCAATAAGCTGCCTTTGACCTTGTGAAAGGGTAGTTCCTCTTTCGTTGACTGGGCTTTCGTATTTTTGGGGCAATCTTTCAATGAACTTATCTGCGTTTACAAATTTGCAAACTTCTATTATTTTTTTATCAGTAATTCTGTTTTCACCAAGTCGTATATTACCTTTTATATCTCCTGTAAATAAAAATACGTCCTGCATAACTGTGGCTATATTTTTCCTTAAGGAATATTTATCATAATCCTTTATATTTATTCCATCTATCAAAATTTCTCCTTTTTGGACATCATATAGCCTGCTTATTAAATTGATTATGGATGTTTTACCAGCACCAGTATGCCCTACTATAGCAATTTTTTCTCCAGGTCTTATTTTAAAGCTTACATCTTTTAGAACATATTCGTCCTTTTTGTAGGCAAACCATACATTTTTGAATTCTATTTCACCTTTAAGCTTTTCAACTTTTATTGCATTTTCTGAATTTGGTATTTTTTCATTCGTATCTAGAAGTGAAAATATTCTTTCGGCGGATGCCATGGCTGATTGGAGTATATCGTATTTTTCGGTTATGTCGTATATTGGTTGGAAAAACTGCTGAACGTATGAAACAAAAACATATAAAACTCCAAAGGGAATAATTTCCTTTAAGACCATTTTACCACCAAACCATACTATTGCTGTTAAGGTCAATGTGGATAAAAAGTCTATGCTAGGCCTGAATATCCCCAAAATTATAATTTGATTTCTTGTTTCTTTGTAATAATCCTTGTTTACTTTTTCAAATTCATCAAAGGTTTTGTCTTCAATATTGAATATTTGGATGGTTTTCATACCTGATATATTTTCGGATAAAAATGCATTTATTTTAGCAAGCTTGGTCCTAACATTTCTATAGGCTTCCCTATCATATTTTCTAAATATAATAGTCAATATAATTATAATAGGAATAAAAAATAGCATAACAAGGGCTAATTTTGCGTTAAGTGTAAACATAGCAATTACTATTCCTGCTAATAGAAAAAAGTCCTTAACAAGATAAACTAAGACTGAGGTATACATTTCGTTTATGGTTTCAACATCATTTGTAACTCTTGTAACAAGGCGCCCGATGGGAGTTTTATCAAAAAATGAAAGGGACAACTCCTCAATGTGTTTAAAAAGTTTTTCCCTAATATTAAATATTATTTTTTGACTTGTTAGATTTAAAATATAAACCTGACCGTAATTAACAAAAAATAATATTAAAGAAACAATAAAAACATATAAAGCTGTTTTGATTATCCCCTTTAAATCATCCTGCCTTATATTTTTTAAATCATTAGATGTTAGCTTTTTTATTTCAAAGGAGTTATTATCCTGATATAATTTATCTTTGATTATAAAACTTTTAGAATAATCGACCTTCCCATAAGCTATGTAATAATCTGTCCCGTCATAAACCAAAGAGACAGTTTTGCCCTTTGGATGAATTCCCTTAAGTATCGTATTATCTTTTATAGTATAATAACTTTTATATCCATTTATATATTGATCAATTGCGTTTTTAATAAGGTATGGTCTTGATAGGTCTAAAAAGACGGCTATAAACATTAATAGAAAAACTAATGCCATTTCTTTTATATAAGGTCTTATGAATTTTAATAATCTTTTCATTAGGACGGAATCATATTCTTTTACAATCGAGTCCTCCAAATTGAATTTATCCATTATTCCGCCTCCTCTAACTTTTCTTCAATCTGCTGTTTTAAATATATTTTCTTATAAAGTCCATCATTTTCTATAAGTTGATTATGGTTCCCGCTCTCTACTATTCTGCCTTCATCTAACACGATTATGTTATCACAATCTTTAATAGCTGAAATTCTGTGTGAAATTACAATTGAAGTTTTTCCTTTCATTACTTCCTTTAAATTTTTTAAAATCCTATTTTCTGTTTTTGCGTCAACTGCTGAAAGACAGTCATCGAAGATAAGGATTTCAGGTTCTTTTATTAGCGCTCTTGCAATTGAAATTCTCTGCTTTTGACCTCCAGATAGGGTTATTCCCCTTTCGCCAACGATTGTTTTGTAACCATCGTTAAAACCTATTATATCCTCATGAACCTCTGCAATTTTGGCATATTTTATTACTTTATCATCGTCAGTCTCATAAAGTGGAAGGGCTATATTTTCTGCAACGCTTTTCGAAAATAAAAAGGATTCCTGAGGAACGAAACCAATTTTTTTTCTTAATATTGAGATTGGAATTTTATTTATGTCGTGCCCGTTTATAAATATTGTTCCATCTTGAACATTATAAAGCCTTATTAAAAGATTAACTAATGTGGATTTTCCACTTCCTGTTTTACCTATAATACCAAGGCTTTCACCTTTTCTTATATGGAGATTTATATTTTTAAGAGCTGGAGACTTAGAGCTTTCATATTGAAAGTTGAGATTATTTATTATTATATCTCCATCTAAAGAGGTAACATTATCAACGTTCTTATCATAAATTTCAATACTTTGATTTAAAACGTTTTCAATTCTTTCCAGGGAAGCATATCCCCTTTGAACTACATTTATGACCCAACCGATTGCCATCATTGGCCATACCAGGCTTCCAAGATACATATTAAAGGCTATAAAATCACCGATAGAAATTATGTTTAAAACAACATAAGAAGCTCCAACGGCAATTAAGATTACAAAGCTCAAATAGGCTAAAAGCTCAGTAAGGGGAAAAAGGATGCCCCAAACCTTAACAAGATTCATATTTGCTTTTAAATATTCCCTATTCTGTTCATTAAACTTTACATATTCATTTGCTTCTTGGGCAAAGGTCTTTATTACTCTAATTCCTGAAAAATTCTCTTGAACGACGTCAGTAAGTTTTGCAAAGACTTCCTGAACCTTTAAAAATCTTTTATGAATGAGTTTACCAAAGTTTGTAGCAACGATAGATACAAGAGGAAGAGGAATTAGTGATATTAAAGTTAGCTTAACATTGATGGACAGCATAATTGATAATGTTATTACCGTAAGGAAAATAGCATCAAACATCATTACTATTCCTTGACCTAAGGACATTCTAAAGGCGTTTAGATCATTTGTAGCAAGAGCCATTAGGTCACCTGTTTTGTTTTTGTTATAGAAATTTATAGAGAGTTTTTCAAGACGAGAGAAAAGCTTATTGCGCAGGTCATATTCTATTTTTCTTGATGTTCCAATAATAAAAATCCTCCAGAAAAATCTTGAAATGGCTATTATAATGGATAATACTATTATTAATAGGAGATTTTTTGCAACTGATATATTGGAAATACTTTTGTTTGCTATGCCATCCGACAGTCTACCTAGAATTCTCGGAGGAATAAGCTGCAGAATATCTACAACAAATAGAGATAAAATGCCAAGGATATATCTTCCTTTATATTTTTTCATATATTTTAACATCATTTTTAATTTTTTCAAATTTATCACCCCCATAAATGGATTATATAATTATTTTAAGAAGATTTCAAATTTTTTGATTTGGAGGTTCAAAATGAAGGTTTTAGTGTTATTTGGAAGTCCTAGAAAAAAACATACTTATGAACTTACAAAGGCTTTTATAGAGGGATTAGAAAAAGATACTGAAGTTGAATTTATAGATACGCCAAAGCTTAATATATCTCATTGTATGGGATGTAATTATTGCTTAAAGGAAATGAAATGTTTTATAAAAGATGATATGGAGGATATTTTAAATAAAATCGAAGAGGCGGATATAATAGTCCTATCCTCACCGGTTTACTTTGGAACAGTAACATCATACCTTAAGGTTTTAATCGATAGATGCCAGCCTCTTTATAATAAACGTTTTGTTTTAAAGGTGGAGGATAAGGTGAAAAAGAAGGGGTTTTTAATATTTACAGCTGGAGGAAAAAACAAAAGGATGATCGATTCTATGAAGCTTGTCACAAAATTTTTTATGCTCTCCTGTGGTGCCGAACTTGTAGATACAATTTATTGTTTAAATACTGATGAGAATGGTTTGGATAAAGAAGCTTTACAAAAGGCCCATATTATTGCAAAGAGCATATTATGAATAAAAAATGGATTTTGTGGATATAATTACATGTAAAATGATTTTTAGGAGGGTCCCATGAAATCCAAAAGATTTTTTAAAAGCGAAATAAAGTTTTTATTAATTTTAATATTGATAATAATCCTTCCTATTATAATAGTAGGCGGAAGTAAATTAAGAAAAAGGGACTTTAAATATTATCTTTTAAATAAAGACTATGATAAATTATACACCTTCATAAGATATCCATCCTTTACAAAAAAGGTCTTTGAAAAATATATGAGTTATAATTTCAGTGGTGATTTTGAAATTATAGAGGATAAAAGGGTTAATGGCTATAGATTTATAACAGTTAAAACGGATAAGGGAGAAAAAATTATATCATTGTCTTTAGAGGATGGAAAAGAATACTGGTTTTTTAACGACTATGCAAATGATTTTTACATTGAAGCACCTCTAAATGCTAAGGTTTTTATAGAAGATATGGTTTATATAAATACAACAGGAAGATTGAAGGTTGAAAAACTTCCTCTTGCCCTTTATGATGTAGAAGCGGTTCTTGAAAATTGCATTCCTTTTAGAAAAAAAATACTTGCAGGACAGAATTTTAAAATTGAGATGAAATTGAAGGAGGAAGCGATAAAGACATGCTTAAAATCCATCGAGGATTACTATAACTTTTATCAAAATAGCATAAACACATTAAAAATCCAGGATATTTCCGTTTTGGATAAAAATAGCGGACTTTATAAAGAGGTTTTGGATGAAATTGCTTGGAACAAAGATTTAGGGAATAAGGTAAAGAAAAAAATATTAAGTTATGAACTAAAAGAGGCAATTTTGGAAAAGGAAAACATAAAATTAAAAATAAAGGAAAAGTGGGAAATAAAAATAGACGATGGGAAAAAGCAGAGCCAAAAATCAGAGGAATATGAAAAATATTATATATTTCTTTATAGCAAACCTAACTTAATTTCCCAAATTATAACAAATAAATAATACTTTTCATGTTTAATATTAAAATAATTACACACTCTATATTTAGAATAATTTGAAGGGAGTGTGTAATATGAGAGGAAGATTCATTAGTGGACTTGCGGCAGGAACTATTCTCGGTGCAATAGCAGGTATGATGATGGTTCCTCAAATGGACTATAGAAATAGAAGAAGGATAAATCGTGCAAGTAGAAGAGTAGAGGAGCTATTAAACGAATTAAGACAAAATTTAAGATGAAAAAGCAGGTTTTCCTGCTTTTTCTTTTTTTTATTTACTAAATAAGTCGACTTGTGTATAATTTATATAAATAAATTGTTAAAAAAGGGGATGTGCTATGGAAGTTTTAACCTTGGGGGAAAAGATAAAATTAAAAAGAAAAGAAAAAAATTTAACATTAAAGGAACTTGCTGGTGATAGAATAACTCCTGGACAAATAAGCCTTGTAGAATCTGGGAAATCAAATCCAAGCATTGAACTATTAGAATATCTTGCAGAAAGGTTAGAAACAGATATAGAGTATTTTTTAGAAAGCGAAGAAAAACAGGCATCAAGGATATGTGAGTTTTATTCAAATATATGTGAATCAGCGATAATATCTGAAAACTATTTAAGAGCAGAGGAGTTAATAGAAAAGGGACTTTTCTATGCACAAAAGTATAATCTTAATTATTATAAAGCAAAATTTGAATATTTTTATGCAAAGATTATGTTTAAGAAAAATGATTTAGAGGGAGCACAGCTTCACTGCTTAAATGCCAATAGCTTGTTTTTAAAATTGGATAATATAGATTATATAATAAAGAGCTTTTTGTTACTTGGACATATAAGCATTATGATGGGATATATAACTACTGCATTAAATTATTTTATTCAGGCAGATGGTATATTGAATGAACATAATCATATAGATGAAGTTTTAAAGGCAAATATACTTTACAATATAGCAATGTGCTACTATAAGTTAGGTAACAATGAACAGGCAATAGCCTTTGCTTCACTTGCAAAGGACAAGCTTGCAGCATTAGAAGATAAAAAACAGTATGGAGAAACTTTAATGCTTCTTAGTATATCATATGCAAAGGAAAATAATTTAAACGAGGCGCTAAGATATGCAAAACTTGCAAAAAAGATATTTTCAATAATAGAGGCAAATAGGGAGATTTCTGATATAGAGATGAATTTGGGGATGCTTTTTTCACAAACAGGTGATGTTCAGCAGTCCTTTGATCATTTAGAAAGGGCATTAAGGCTCAAAATGGAATATAAGGATGCGTCAGTATATGAGGCTTTATTTATATATTGCGATAATTATATAAAGCTAAAGGATTATAATAAGGCACTAGACCTAGTAAATAGAATTTTAAACGATGCTGGAGACAACGAGAAAATTAGAATAAAAGTATATGAATATTTATATCGAATATATGAAGCAAAGGAAGATTATAAAAATATTGAACTTTCACTGCTTGAAGCCGTTAAATATCTTGAGAATCTAGATTACAAAAAGGAACTTGCAGACTTCTATACTCTTCTTGGAAAGTTTTATATGAAATCAAACGAAAAGGAACTGGCATTGAATTTTATAAATAAAGGATTGGAAATTTACAAAGACTTAGGAATAATTTTGACGTAAACGGGTGGTGGGATCATGATTACTATTGGGGAAAAAATAAGAAAAAGAAGAAAGGAATTAGGTTATACATTAAAGGAAGTTGCAGGGGATAAAGTTACAATTGCCCAATTAAGTTCAATAGAGAACGGTAAGAGCAAACCAAGTAGAAAACTACTTGAATATTTAGCAGAAAAATTAAAAGTAGATGTTGAATATTTTACACTAAATGAGGTAGAAGTAACTCATAGGGATTTTAAAAAGATAATTAAAACTGCTTATAGCTTTTTTAATGAAGCAAAATATGATGAAGCCTTACGAGCAATAGAAGATGCCAGATTGATTTTCAATAATCTCTTGAACCATGATAGAGGAGAATATTATAAATTTATAGGGGAATGCTACTACAACAAAGGTGAATATGAAAATGCCTTTGAGAATTTCAATAAAGCGCTGATTAATTTTTCTAAAATTTCTGACTATGACAATATGGCAGACTCTAATATAAAAATAGCAAACAGTTTATATATGTCTAAAAAGTTTCAGATGGCCCTTGCTTATTATAAGAGTGCAGAAAATCTTATTCCATTTGTTAAAGATAATTCTATAATTGCAAGAATATACTATGATCTTTCATTATGTTATTATACATTAGATAGATTTAGATTTTCCAAAGAGTATCTTGATAAATGTTTAGATTTCATTAAGGAAAAGGATTTGTCTTCTAAAACAGATCTTATCCCATATATTAATATGATGGCGGGTATTATCGATCTTAAGGTTGAAAATGTAAGGGAGAGTCTTGAAAAGTTTCAGGAGGCCTTCGAAAAATATAAGCTTAATGGTGATATGATTGGAATGGGAAGGGCTATGAACAATATAGGTATATGTTATATGGAACTTGAAGAATATGATAGGGCTCTTAACTGCTTTAAGGAAGCGATAGACTATAAAGTCATAGGCAACGATGAGGAAATGATGGATCCTTATTTAAATATGATCGAAATTTATGAGAAAAAAGGGGACAAAGAAAATATTTTAACTGTATTAAATGATGCCGAATCCAATTTAATAAAATTAAACGATATATCAACATTAATAGATGTTTATATTTTAAAAATGGAATATTATATAAAAGAAAAAGATTTTGATAAAGCTGAAATATACGGCTTTTTAGCTCTTGATAATGCAGAAAGAATAAAAAATATAGACAAATTGAATAAAATATATATTGCTTTGTCAAAACTTTATAGAATGATAGGAAATGAAAACCTGTCTATTGAATATATGTTAAAGGTAAAAAAGTAGGCCCTTGGCCTTAAGGAGGGGTAATATGGATTTTAATGGGTTTGTTGCAGCTGATTTTGATTTTTTTAAAAAGAAGGATAAATTTACAAAGGAGGAGTATGATAAATTTAGAAATGAAGTAAAGCTTCATTTTAGAAAGTTTTGCTATGAACTTCAAAAGATTTACCATAAAAATACCGATGGTGTTTTAGAACTTGATAAAGAATTTCATGGATTTTCTAAAAAAAGTGAAGAAATTGCGGCATATAACCTTATTAAAGATGATATGAGAATAAAATTTTTTTTAAATAGTGAAAACGTTGGAATATGTTTAGAAATAAAAGATGATAACTTAAAGGATTTTTTAACTAAATATAAGGACGTTATAAAACAATTTCTGTTTTCTAATAAACATGCTTTTATAGAGCTTCAAAATTTGGGAAAAGGCGATAAAAAAACAAGGATTTTAGCCTTAGATTATAGCGAAAAGAATTACGAAGGTTTCATTATGGAATCTAATAAATCCAAAACCCTATTGGTTGGCTTTATATACAACAAAAATGAAGCCATTAAATTAGGTAAAGATATTACAAAACACATACATGAAAATTACTATGAAATCAGCAAAATTAAGGATCTTATGTTGCAAAATAATTAGAAATGTATATAATAAAGAAATGTGGTGTTAAATATTTAACAAACCTACAGGAGGTAAAATTATGCCAAAAGTTCTAAGAGTCGTAGATAGGAGAAGGTGCATTGGTTGTTTATCATGTAGGCAGGCTTGTGCAAGATTAAGGGGAGATTATTCCCCTTCAAATGCAGCATTAGATGTCAAAACTGCTGGCGGAATGTCGGGAGAGTTTATTATAACTATTTGTATGGCATGTGAAGATCCTGCATGTATGGAAGCTTGTAAATTTGGAGCTTTAACAAAAAGAAACGGGGGAGGAGTTGTCTTTCATAAGGATAAATGCACGAAATGTGGTGCCTGTGCAAGGGCTTGTTCTGTAAGCGCTATTAGAATGGATAAGGAAGGGTATCCAATTATATGCACCCACTGTGGTTACTGCACAAGATATTGTCCCCATAGATGTATTGCAACGAAGGAGGTTTAACTATGTTGCATAAAGACTTTATAAGGGTTTTGTATATAGATCTTACTAATGAAGAATATAGGTTTGAAGAACGAAGGGACCTTTTTAAGTATTTAGGTGGAACAGGTGTTGCGGCAAAACTTTTAGAGGAAAATATAAAACCAGAGCTTGATCCCTTAGATCCAGCCCAACCTATTATTTTTGCAAATGGCCCCTTATCCTTTGTTATGCCAGTTTGCACAAAGGTTGTTGCAACGTTTTATTCACCACATACAAGGGAATACGGGGAAAGCCATGCCGGTGGACGTCTTGCAATGGCAATGAGATTTAACAATATTGATGCAATTGTTATTACCGGTAGAGCAAAGCACCCTGAATATCTTGTTATAGATGATAAGGTTCTTTTTAAAGATGCAAGGGCGATGTGGGGGCTTTCAGTTGAGGATACAGGTAAAATTTTAAGACAGCATACTTCAGGAAGCGGTATTAGAAGCTCCATGAGAATCGGACGTTCAGGAGAAAATTTGGTTTCCTATGCTGGGGTTAATGTTGATACCTATAGGCATTTTGGTAGGCTTGGACTTGGTGCAGTATTTGGATCAAAATTGTTAAAGGGTATAGTTATAATTGGGGATGAACCTGTTAAAATACCAAAGGAAAATATGAAAAAATATAGAGAAGTATATGACAGCATTTATGATACCGTAACAAAAACTGATGTTATGGAAAAATATCATGCTGTAGGAACAAGTATAAATGTCCTTCCATTAAATGAAATGAATTCACTTCCATCATTAAACTTACAAACCACAAGATACGAACATGCTGAAAATATTTCAGGTGAAAGATTTGCAAAGGAAGTATTAGTAAGAAAGGTTGCATGCTCAGGATGCCAAATAGGATGCATACATATAGGACAATTTAGAAGAGAGTTTGATGATGGTTATGAATATGAAACTGTTAATGTATCCTATGACCATGAATTGGTTTTTGCCCTTGGCAGCTTTGTTGGCCTCAAAAATCCTGAAGAGGTTTTACAGCTTATCGATGTTGTTGAAAGGGAAGGATTGGATGCAATTTCAACAGGAGTAGCTTTAGGATGGGCAACTGAAGCTTACAAGAGGGGAATAATAACAATTGATGATACATTAATGCCCTTTGAATTTGGAGTGCTACAAAACTATATGGCTGCGGTTCATTATATTGCAACTGGTAAAAATGAGTTTTACAGAGCCCTTGGAAAGGGAGTTGATTTTGCTTCTAAAAAGTATGGCGGACAGGATTTTGCATGCCATCTTGGAGGAAATGAGATGCCGGGCTATCATACGGGATATGGCAGCGTAGTTGGTTTTTCTGTAGGATCAAGACATTCACACCTTGATAATGCAGGTTATTCAATAGACCAGGCAAGAACTAAGGAAGATGATATAGTTAAAAAGATATTTGAAGAGGAATTAGAAAGAAACATATTAACCAGCCTCGTTATATGTTTATTTGCAAGAAAGGTTTATAACAGGGATACGATAATCAAGGCATTAGATGCAGTAGGGATAACATTAACAAATTCAGAACTTACGGAAATTGCAAAGGAAATTTTAAGAACAAAATATAGAATTAAAGAGAAACTTGGTTATTCGCTTGACCAAATAAAGATACCTAAGAGATTTTTTAAAACTATTACTTTAAATGGAAAGCTTGATGAGGAAAAGGCAAACAATATGGTAAAGGAATATAAAGCCATGATAGATGAGCTAATGAAGTAGCAAAATAAAAATACACTCAAGTTAACGGGGGTAAACTTGAGTGTATTTTTATTTTAACTGGTGCTGGTAAGGAGGATTATCTTAGAAAATTTTGTGGATTGTGTTGATAAATCTTACAGTTCCTGTTTTTGCCCTCATAACAACAGATTGGGTCTTTGCTGTATCATTTTGATAGAATACAACTCCCTTTAAAAGGTCACCATTGGTAACTCCAGTTGCTGCAAAATAGACCTCATCGCCTTTAACTATATCATCTATATATAATATTTTGCTAACATCCTCAATTCCCATTTTTATACATCTTTCTTTTTCAGCATCATTGGTTGGATAAAGCCTTGCTTGAAAATCACCACCAAGGCATTTTAACGCAGCTGCAGCTATAACACCCTCAGGTGCACCGCCAATTCCTACCATAATGTCTACACCAGTATCTTCAAAGCCGGTTGCGATGGCTGCTGCAATATCTCCATCGGTTATAAGTTTCATTCTGGCACCGACTTTTCTAACTTCATCCATAAGATGATTATGCCTTTCTCTATCAAGCATTATAACTGTAACTTCATCTATATCTTTATTGAGAGCTTTAGCCACGTTTTTAATATTTTCACTTAAGGGAGCATCTAAACTAACAACTCCCTTTGCCTTTGGACCAACTGCAATTTTTTCCATATACATATCCGGTGCATGAAGAAGATTTCCCTTTTCAGCAACAGCGACGACAGATAGAGCACCAGGTAACCCCTTAGCGATAAGATTTGTCCCATCTAAAGGATCTACGGCTATGTCAAGCTCTATGCTTGTATCATCACCACAGCCTAATTTTTCGCCTATGTAGAGCATAGGAGCTTCATCCATTTCACCTTCACCTATAACAACAGTTCCCCTAACAGGCAAAAGGTCAAACATCCTTCTCATACCATCGACAGCAGCACCGTCTGCTGCGTTTTTGTCACCTCTTCCAAGGTAAATAGCAGACTTTAATGCCGCAGCTTCAGTAACTCTAATAAGTCCTAAGGCTAAATCTATATCTAACATCATTACCTCCTAAAATGATATACTATTTACATTAATATTATATACTAATTAAACATATAATGTCAATTTATTTATCATAAAAAATGAACAGATTATCGTAAAGATAATCTGTTCATTTAATTCTTCCATCCTAAAAATTTGTTTTCAAGTGATGCTACAATAATATACATTATATATGCTGCGATGGATAGGATTATTATGCTGAGCATAACCATATCAAGTTGAGCAACCTGACCACCAAAAACTATTAAGAATCCTAGTCCTTCCTTGGCTACTAAAAATTCACCAACTATTACTCCAACCCAGGAGAGACCAACATTTATCTTGAGGGCGGATATTATAGTTGGAACGCTGGAGGGTAATACAACATATCTTAAAATTTGAAATTTGGTTGCGCCAAAGGTTTTTAAAAGTTTGATTTTATCCTCATCAACCTCTTTAAATCCTGCATGGACAGAAATTATAGTAACGATTAAAGAGATCATGAGGGCGATAATGATTATTGCTGGTCTTCCATTTCCTACCCAAAATATAATTATTGGACCAAGGGCTATTTTAGGCAGGGCGTTTAAAACAACAAGGTAGGGCTCTAATACTTTGCTTAAAAAATCCCACCACCAGAGAATAACAGCAAAAATTGTTCCTATAAGGGTGCCAAGAACAAATCCAACGATGGTTTCATAGCAGGTTACGAATATATGTCTAAAAAGTTCACCATTTTGATAAAGTTTTATTAAGAATTTTATCATCCTTGTTGGCTGGCTTACTAAAAATGGATCGATTATCTTTAATCTTGCTGTTATTTCCCATTGTGCAAAGAATAAAACTAAAATTAGAATCTGAGTAAATATTATTAATGCCTTTCTTTTTTTTACATTCTTTAGGAATATTTCATGTTCCTTCGAATATTCTATTTTATTTTCATTCAACATGAATATCCAGCTCCTTCCATATAAGGTTGAAGTAGTCCTTAAATTCAGGAGCTTCCCTAACCTTAATAGGAGATCTATCTTTTATTGAAAATTTAATTTCCAATATATCCTTAATCCTTGCAGGCCTTTTAGATAAAACTACAACTCTGTCGCTAAGGCTGACTGCTTCAGAAATATCATGGGTAACCATTATTACTGTTTTACCTTCATTTTTAATAATTCTATAAATATCGTCGGATACTGCAAGTCTTGTTTGATAGTCAAGGGCGGCAAAGGGTTCATCTAAGAGCAATATATCAGGATTTAGGGCTAAAGTTCTTATGAGGGCAGCCCTTTGTCTCATTCCTCCAGATAATTGACGGGGATAATAGTTTTTAAAGCTTGAAAGGCCATATTTTTGAAGCATATATTCTACCATTTTTAAGTTATCTCCATTGAGCCTTTTTTGGATCTCAAGTCCAAGGACAATATTTTTATATATGGTTCTCCATTCAAATAGATAGTCCCTTTGAAACATATAGCCAATCTTATTTGAAGGTTTTGTTATTTCTTCATTGTCAATAAATATTTTCCCACTAGAAGGTTTAACAAGGCCTGCTATTACATTTAGAAATGTTGATTTTCCGCATCCCGATGGTCCTACAAGACATAAGAATTCGCCTTCTTTAACATCAAGATTTAAGTTTTTAATGGCCTCTGTTTCACCATCTATGGTATGATAAATGACGCTAATGTCTTTAGCCCTTAGCTTTATCACTATTATCCCCTCCTGATATTACTATTTAATGTTTTCAAGTGCCTTTTCAGCAAATTCAGTGGTAACTATTTTTTCATAGGATGGACGCATTGGAATAAGCTCTCTATTATAGCTTTGAATTATATCCATTAATCTTGATAGAGCTTCCTCTTTTAATATTGGGTCCTTTGACCATGTGTCTTGAGCCTTATATCTTTCAACAACTGTAGTAAGAAGGTCTAAATCTGAGCCTGGGAAAAAGCTTATAACAGCTTCTGCAATTTCCTTAGAAGTATGCTTTTGAACCCAAAGTTGTCCTTTATATATTGCATTGGTGAACTTTTGAATTATTTCTGGATTTTTTTCTACATAAGATTTAGTTGCAAAGAAACAGGTGTATGGGATTTCACCGGATGCTTTACCTATTGATGCTACTATATAACCGCCTCCTTCCTTTTGAAGCATACTTGCTGTTGGTTCAAAAAGGGCAACATAATCCCCTGTCCCTGATTTAAAGGCCTGTGCAGTTGCGGTAAAGGCGATATTTGTTATGATGTTTACTTCTTTATGGGGAGTAAGACCATGGTTTCTGATTACATATTCTAAAGTCATCTCAGGAACTCCACCAGGTCTTCCGCCGATAATTGTTTTACCCTTTAGGTTTTCCCATTTAAAATCCTCTTCCTTTTGCCTTCCTACTAAGAAGGAACCGTCCCTTTTAGTAAGTTGTGCAAAAAGAATGGCATAGTCTTCCCTTCCTTGATTGTAAAGATATATAACTTGTTCAGGACCGCAAAAGCCTATGTCGGCATTTCCTGATAAAACCTGTTGCATTGTTTTGTCTGCAACCACAACAAAAACACAAAAGATTATATATTAAATTAATTAGATGATCTCCTTCTAACTTTCCCATTCGGTAATTCTTTTTTACTACCTTTAAAATTAATCTCTATAGTTTCAGTATCTCCATACCAAACAATATTATCAACAACTGCTTTTATTAATTGACGCTTTGTGTTTATATCCACATAATCATAAAACTTTTTTATATTATTTAAACTATCCACAATGTTTTTGATAAATTGTTCCTTGTCAAATGTTTCATCTAGAGAAGTCGTTAATTCTTGTATTCTTTTATTTAACTTTGAATTTTCTTGTTTTAATGCTTGTATTTCTTCTTGTATAGTATCAATCACGTTATCATCTAAAATAGCCATCTTTCTTATTAAGCCTTTAATTATTTTTTCATTTTCTTCTATTTGTTTTTGAAGATTATTTATTTCTTTTTTAATAGTATTAGTATTCGATAGTAAGCTTTTGTCTATTGCTAATTCTTTTAAGATGATTTCTGGGTTAATATTCTTCAGATAATCAACTACATATTCCTCAGCCTTATATGCATTAAGCATTTTATTTGTGCATCTATTAGAAGCTCTATTTTTTAAATTGCACCTATAATATCTTTCCATATAGTCGTATTTTTTATTATAGTGGCTCCAGGAAGCCATTCCGCTGCCACATTCACCACAAATAATCATACCAGATAATAAAAATTTATTTCCTGTGCCTGAGCGTGGTGAAGATTTTTCTTTATTTTCTTTGATTATCTCTTGACACTTTAACCAAACATCAGAGGGAATAATTCCTTCGTGTTCTCCTACTGCAATGATCCATTCATTGATAGGTTTATCTTTTTTACCACCTTCACGCTTGTTATAGACCATTAATCCATTTTTACCATTAGGTTTGCCGCAAACTTTAGCACCTTGTTTTTTAAACCAATTCAATATCTTATCATCAGCAATACAATAGACAGGATTTATTACTATTTGCTCTACAGTAGCTCTTGAAAATTCTCCACCATTTTTGCCTTTAAAGTGATTTTTGCATAAGTAAGTTGCAACTGAATTAAAACCTCTTTTTTCAAGATATAAATCATATATAAGCTTTACTGTTTCAATTTCTTCTGGAACTATACTTAATTTATACATTTTTCTATTTTTACCATCTTCAGTTTTATAAATAATTGGTTCTGACTTGTAACCTAGTGGGGGAGTGCCACCGAGCCAGCGACCTGTTTTGGCAAGTTCAAGCATATTATCTTTAATTCTTTCTGCAATGGTTTCTCTTTCAAGCTGGGCAAAAACGGCAGCAATGTTCATCATTGCTCTCCCCATTGGAGTAGAAGTATCAAACTGCTCTCTAATAGAGATAAAGTCTATGCCTTGAGAAAGCAAAAAATTAATTGTAGTAGAGAAGTCAGCAACATTTCTGCTAAATCTATCAAGACGATAACAAACAACCACATCAAATTTTTTGGCCTTGGCATCTTTAAGCATCTTTTGAAATTGTGGTCTATTTATATCTTTACCTGAAAAACCTTCATCTTCATAAACAAGAATGGATTCTATATTTTTAAAGTTTTTTTCTATAAACTCTTTACACATTATAACTTGATTTTCAACAGAATCACCTTTTTCTGTGAATTTAGATTTTCTTGAATAAATGGCAAATTTCACACTTAAACCCTCCTAAAATTAACCAGCTCACAAAAATGTGAGCTGGAGTGGAATTTTGATGACTTTATATCAATGTTTGGGACTTATTTGTAAATATATATCCCATTAACTATATGATGCAATGATAATATTGTTCCTTCATTTTTTTTCATTTCCTTATGAGTAATTTTTGAAAGTATAATGATAGTTTCTTCTTTTTCATTGTTGACTAAATAAATATTATATTTAAAAAGTAAATATAAAGTTGGATTAATGTATATAAGATTATTTTTTATAAAGAAAAAAGCAATAAATATTAATAATAAAGTAAAAACTAATAAAGATTGAATATTAGCTTTAGAAAAATCGGAAAAGATTGAATTAACAAATGTAAAAATATAGATAATATAAAAATTTAATATTTCAATAGTATTATTTTCTCTGATAGATATTATTTTTTCATTCATTTTATAACCTAAATTAGCTTTTAAAACAATAAAAAGTAGAAATAATATTATAAAAGATAAAATCATTAACAAAATTATTATTAGGCAAGAAAAATAAGGTTGAACAAAAATAAAATAAAGGTCACTAATTTTCTTTACATTAGTAAATTTTAATATAAAGTCTCTTAAATTAGACAAATTAATATTTAAAATAATTAAAAATATGAACATAGGAACAATAGAAGAAAGAAAAAGAATAAGTTTACCTAATTTACTCATATTAATCACCAATTTAATTATAACACACAATTCAAAGATAGAACATATGTTCTTTTATAATTCTAATCTCTTTTTTACCTGAGTTAAAAACTTTTCTCCATTGTAGATAGAAATATTGTAGTCATTTGAGATAAGATTTAATATTTCTCCTAACGCTGATACGTCATTATAAACAATTTGATTATTTTCGTTTAACTCGAAATTCAGGTTTAAATCATTAATTGCATTTTTGATATTTTGACGAATATTTTCATCATTAATACATTCTATAAATTTATCAATTGAGCCGTCTTGTTCCATTTTGAACAACTTTTTGATTAATTTATTTCGAGAACTGATGTCTTCCCTAAATTGATCAATACCATTTATTAAATTATTATTTTGTAATTTATTTAAAATTTGATTAACAGTTTTAGTATACTCATTCATAAATGAAAAAATGATTTCAAAATTATATTTTGAAAATACATATGTCTCATTTGGAGTAATTATGCAATCTATCTTTTCATCAAAAACAAATGATTGATCTTGTATTTTATCAAGCCCATCATTTTTAAATATCCATAAAAATTTATTTTTTAGTGTATAGTTACTATTTGTTTTTTTAACTAATATAACATTTTGATTTTCATTTGTAAAAATAAAAGCATATGCTATTGAATTAGAAATTTTATCATGAAAAATAGAACTATTTATGTTGTTCACATCATTAATATTTCCAATAGAAGTTAATAGGTTATTTATACATTGATAATCTTGATTATTTAAGTAATATAATGTTTCATCTAAACTAGCTAATGGATTAAATTCTTGTATTGAAAAATTAGAGAAAATACTAATATAACTTGTAAAGAGATTCTTAATTTCTTCGTGTAAAGTATTTTTTAAAATTAATTTAGTTACATCAAATGTGGGGTCTTTTGATGTTTTATTAATAATGGCAAAAGTTATTTGATTTGAGTTTTTTATATGTTGAATAACCTCTTGTATATTCATAAAATTATTATCCCTCCATTTCCTTTGGCACATCAAAATATAGAGCTATTTGTTCAAGTGGAAAAAATTAGCGTATGAGTAGAAGCTCAGTAGGAATACAGAAAATTGCAGCAATTTGCTCTAATAATGTTTTAAAGCCTCAATTTATGCTAATTTACAAATCCATATATATATTCTTTATACTCTTTTTCAGCTTCTTGCAATGATTCAATGTTCCACATATCTTCTAGTCCAAAGAATTTAAGAGCTTCTTCAAAAGTTGTTACTTTATATCCTTTATTTCTTAAAGTATCAACACAAGATTTAGTTCTATTTGTATAGTTGAATATAATTGCGAACTTTGCATTTTTACTTGATGATTTATAATATCTTCCACCATGTTCATTACAAATTTCTGCTATTTTTTCTTCGATTTTATAGAAATCTTCCCATGTTCCTATTTTTTCATTCATTCCTGATTTATGAGCAATAAAACATTTATAAATATCTTCATCGATTGGATCATATGTAGGTATTTGAGACATATACTCTTCTCTTTTCTTTTTACAATAATCTAAGTATATTTGAGCTGTAACTAATGTATCATCATAAGCTCTATGACTTTCTAAATTTAATTGTAAGTATTTTTTTATAGTTTCTAACTTGTAATTAACTAATCGAGGATAAATTTCACGAGCAATATTAAGAGTATCAATAAATTCATTATTTACAGTATCCTCACCATAAGTATATAAAACTGCATATTTCAAAAATTTAGCATCAAAAGGGGCATTATGTGCGACTATAGGCAAATCACCTATAAACTCTAGTAAATTAGGTAAGACTACTTGTAAGGTAGGTTTATTTTTAACCATAGCATTTGTAATCCCATTAATCATGGTAATTTCTGAAGGTATTTTTATTTTGGGATTAATAAGAGTGTGAAATTCATCAACTTTTATTCCATCTTTATATTTAAGTGCCGAGACCTCAATTATTTTATCGGTTTCTGGATAAAGACCTGTCGTTTCAAAATCGAGCACAATAAATTCATTATAGATTTTTTTAGTAAATATAGGATCGTTTATTGTAGTAGATTTATTTTTTATACTATAACTAACATTAAAAGGCAAATTTTTATTTGAATTCCCATTACCTGTTTCCTTTTTAGAATATTCACCATATTTAAAAAGCTTATTAGTCAATTTAAAACCATATCTAAAAGAAAAATAGATGGTTAATAAAAAAGCAAGAAATTCAATGATAGGATTTTTTATGCTATTTACAATTGCTATTCCAAATGCTAATAAATAGAAAGAAAAAAATAATCCAAAGAAAATTCGGAAAGCGTTTCGCATATACCCCAACTCCTTTATCTCATATTCAAAACCTCAATTGGCACATTAAAAATAGCGGCAACTTGCTCCAATGGATATTCTGAGTATTGCTTCAAAATGTCATCGGGAATTAGTAGATATGAGCTGAATAGATTTGCTTCACGTTCTAACTTGTTTGTGCTGAATAGAGTGCTATTGAATTAACACTCCCTAAAAATTATTAGTTCTTTTTTCGAGGCTTATAAACGTAGCCTTTTTCTTTTTTGTTCAAAAAATCTTTTAACGAATTATCAATTACAACTTTAAAAGTATCATCTATAAAATACGAATCATCAAATTCACTTTTTACTTTTTTAGGTTTATAATATGGCGTTTTTTTAGCTTGCTCTAAGAGTTTAATAGCTTCATCTATTTGCCCTAATTTTGCATAAATTTGTGCGATACGAACATAGCCAGAAGGCATAGCTGGATCCATTTTATTAGCTAACTTGTAACATCTTAAAGCATTGTCAAAGTCATATTCTCCTTCATAACATTTACCCAAATCGCTATATATCCAAAAAAGATCTATTTCCAAGGTTTTTTCTACAAATTTTCCATCTCGATTAACATACCCTTTTTCATAACTATCTTCAGTAGGATTTATAAGATACTTTTCTAAATATTTAATTGCTTCTTTTCTGAATCTTGCTCCTTTCCAAACATAAGCTCTCCCAACGATTAAATAAGCTACAGGGGTATCAATATCTTTGCATAGCTCAATAATTTTATCTAAAATCTCATGCCTATCTTTAGCTTCTTTAATAATTTTTTCTGCAGTTTTGTTTAATTGTGAATTAGAATTTCCAAATCCAACACTTAATTTTAAACTATTAAATAAAATTTTAGCGAGTTCAAGTTTTGCATTATTAGATAAATTATTTAAATTGATTTTTTTGCTTGTGTTACTGTAATTTGGGGATATATTACTACCTTTTTTATCATTGTATTTTTCTTCTTGTGATGAGATATTTATTGATTTGTTAGCAAATACATTTAGTATTTTTGTTATAAAATTTAAGCTTTTACCTGATTTAACATTAGGATTAGTAATAGTATCATAAATACAACCACATTCACATGAAACTGGTAAATTTAAAATGAAACCTTCTTTGGAGGGAAAACAAGTATTTTTGGGTATGTATTTAATACTTCTACAATTTAGGCATTCTGCAACAATAAAATCATCATTTACCTTTATAAACTTCATATTCCCCAACCCCCTTTAATAATACTTTTTCCAATTAAACTTATATTCTACCAATTCTTTAGGCACTTCAAAATAAGCAGCTATTTGCTCAACTGTCATATTTTCAAATTGATATTTATCTAATTCTTTTTCATTTATTAGTAGTTCTGCAGCAAATCTATTAGCTTCAACTTCATATTTGCCACGAGGGAAAAGAGTGTATTCATGAAGAAATATTTCTGAATTGCTGGAGTGATATAATGCATGGCCGAGTTCATGAGCTATAACGATTAATTGATGTGTATATGGGAGATTAGAATTTACTACTATAAACTTTTTCCCCAATGCCTTTTTAAAAAATCCCATTGTTTTATTAAAAGGCCTTTTTATGACAACAATACCCATTTCCCTTGCTAATTTTTCAGGGTTACGGGTGCCATATTTTTGCACTAAGTGTTTTACTCTTGCATGCATATTTTTAACCATAGGCACCCTCCTATTAATCTTTTTTCTTTTTTCTCATAGCTTTAGCCATCCAAAATATTTCATTCATAGTTTCGAGGATAGCTTTTTTATCTGCTTCATCAATTTCATCATTCATAAAGAAAGCCTCATTAATTGTTTTAATGTATTCAAGATATTGTTTTTTATCTCTTGCAGTTACTTTGTGTGGATAGTCTGGTGTTGGTTGTATGTCAACAGTTGTTTTGTTTTGGTTTCTTATGTCTGTTTTGCCAAGTAGATAGTCAACGGATACGTTGAATATTTCTGCAATTTTCAAAAGCATGTCTTTATCAGGAAACCTATTGCCATTTTCCCAATTTGATATAGCAACCTTACTTACATTTAGCAATTTACCCAATTCAGAACCTGTCATCTGTTTTTCTTTTCTAAGCTGTCTTAATCTTTCACCAAAAGTTTGCATAATGGAAACCCCCTTTATTTGTAATTATAAACCTTATTTAAAAATATTAAAATATTAGTTATCAAAATGAATATTTTTTTTAAAATAATAAAAAAATAATGTTGACAGTTAACAAAATGATAACTATAATAATAATTGAAAGTTATCTTTACGAAAACGAGGAGGTGATGATATGAATAAAAAATTAATTGCATATAGAAACATGCTAAGATTAACTCAAGCTGATATGGCAAAACTGTTGAATATAACTCAAACAAGTTATTCATTCAAAGAAAATGGTAAAGTTCCATTCAAACAAGATGAAATGATTAAAATCACAAAATTTTTCAAAGAGAAAATACCAGAAATAACAATGGATGAAATTTTTTTTGAGGAAGAAGTTAACAAATTGAAAACTTTATCCACAGCCTAACAATAGTATATGCAGTTAAGGTAAAGATTAAAGAAGGGAGGTGTGGTAGATGGAAAAGACTTATATTGAGCAGAGAATAGAGGAATTAGAAAAAAAGATGACAGAAATTGAGAAAGCACAGCAACAACCTCAAGTAACTTTAGAAAAAGTTATTAAACATTATATTGACCTTTATAATTACGCTGCAAATAACATCGGTAGGTTAGATGAAACTGACATTGAATGCTTAAAGCTCATGGTAGAGATTAATAAAAATTTAATGAATTTGATAAAAGAGGGTCAGTAGTTTTGAATTTGATAAGAGAGGCTCAGTAGTTTTAAATTACCATCCTTCAGGTTTGTTTACAGTCCCAATTTTCGGTTTGGAAGTTTTACTTAATTTTGAAGTTGCTTTTAAAAATTTGTTATAAACTTCTGAGTATGTTTTACAAATATTGAGTATAGCTTCTTCATCGGCATCCAAAAGATTTATATCTTTTAAAAAACCTGCATTAACAAAGTAAATAGTAGTTAAAGCTTTTGCCATTTCATCATTTGACATACTATCAACCCCTAAAAAGAGCCTCTCTTATCTAATAAAAATTATTCTGCAAGAAAAAGGAAATTCCTGCAAAAAAGAATACAAAGGAGGTGCGGGAGAATGAATGAAAAAATTTTACCTAGTATAAAAGTTATAAAACTTAAAGGGAAAGATTGTTTTGAATCTCAGAAATACAGGGTATTAATTAATGATATTGATTTTAGCTCATATGTTTCTGAAGTATCGGCTTCACTTTCAGCAAATAACACTTATATAACTGAAGTAACATTGAAACTAATAACTACTGACTTTCATTGGATTGATGAAGAATAGCCGATCTGTAGATAAATTTCTACAAGAAAGAGGGAAATCCTGCAAAGATAAACTACTCTGCTTCATATACTTTACAAGGGGGGATAAACATGAAACCCGAGGATGTAAAGATAATTATCGAAGGTGATATTGAGATAGCACGTATCAACCTTACAAAGGCAGTCGCACAATTGACAAAAAAGAAGTTTACAGATAATGAGATAGCTTACTTAATTACAAAATTACAGGAAGGAGGTGCGGGAGAATGAACTTAGAGCAAAGATTAGCAGAGCTTGAAAAAAGAATTGAAATATTAAAAATAGTGGCTGAACTTGAAAAGAAAGCTCAGCCAGACATAATTAAGAGGCTAGACCGCATTGCTTATTGGCTACAAATTATTTGTCAGTATTTTCTTCCAAAACAGAGTTTTCAAGAAGTTTTAAAATTCTTGCAAGAAGTTGAATCTGCGCAAAATCGCCTTGGTTACATCGAGCAAGAGAATGAGCCCCTACACGACAATCATCAGTTGTAATACCCAATTTACTACAAAAATTAATATGTTCACATTCTTCCTTGTGGTTGAAATCAGTAACATTAATTTCTGGCATTTTTAATTCGGGCATTTGTATTTTAGGTATGTTGATTTGCATAATCTCACCTCCTTTCTATATAGGAATTCTACTATGAGAAGGGAAATCCTGCTTAATGTTAGCAAAAGAATAAAAATACATGGACAAGATAAGAAACGACATAGCCAAGCATAAATTTATACAAATGAGAATTGGGGTGATGACATGGCGATAAAGGTTATTGCCAACTATCCACCTGGTGGACCCAAAGAAGTTGAAGAAATGCTATCAAAAGCAGTAGCTGACGTTTTGAAAAGAATATTAACCCCTGAACAAAAGGAATTGCTTATAACGCAACTTGAAGAAAAAATTGCTAAAGAGGGGGTGCTATAAATGATTAAAGTAGTTATTCCAAAGGATACTGAAAAATTGCAAAAGCAGATAGCAGCACTTGAATATCAAATACAGCATGACACAAGCGAAAAAAACAGAGCAATACATCAACAAGCATTGGAAGATTTGAAAAGAGAATTACAAAGGAGGATAAAGTGAGATGTATGAACATGACATAACAATCAAGATTATAGACAGCGACCAAGTAATAGCAGAATTGCTTAAACATTTCAAGGACTGGCAATTGATTGAGTCACTCATTAATATTCTTGGGAAAGAAAAAATTGAAGAATATCTAAGGAGGTAAGGTTATGACAAACACGTTAATCGTTAAATACGAAACTGATAATGGAGTTGTTCAGTTAAGTCCAGAAATAGTTAGAAGATATTTAGTTAGTGGGGATTCAAGCAAAGTCACAGATCAAGAAATTATGATGTTTATAAAACTTTGTGAGTATCAAAAATTGAATCCTTTCTTAAGAGAAGCATACTTAATCAAGTTTGGGAATGAACCAGCAACTTTAGTCACAGGTAAAGAAACATTTACAAAGAGAGCTGCAAAATCAAAGTTATGCAATGGTTATGAAGCAGGAGTTGTAGTTCAAAAGAAAGATGGAAGTATTGAATATAGAAAAGGAACATTAGTAGCTCCTAATGAAACACTAATAGGCGGATGGGCTAAGGTGTATAGAAAAGATTGGAACACGCCATTAGAAACAAGTGTAAGCCTTTCTGAATATGAAAGAAGAACAAAAGATGGAAAGCTAATGAGTAATTGGGCGAAGATGCCTGCAACAATGATTAGAAAAGTAGCTTTAGTTCAAGCATTAAGAGAAGCATTACCCGAAGAATTCCAAGGATTATACAGTCCGGAAGAAATGCCTGTTGATGATAGCAAGTTACCACAGAAGCCAGTAGAAATTAACGCTGAATATGAAGTTAAAGATGAACCAGAAGTAAAAATGATAACAACAGAGCAAAAAAAGAAGATTTGGGAACTTGCTCAATCTAAAGGAATGAACGCTGACGAGTTAAAGTTGTTCTTACTCTCTACAATAGGCAAAGAAAGCAGCAAAGAGATGACTTTTGTAGAAGCTGAAACAGTATTGAAAGAACTTGAGCAATATCACAAGGAAGAAGAAATTGAACTAAAAGATGAAGGAATATTATTTGAAGGATAATAGAAAAAGCCCTGTGCGAGAGGGCTCTTTCAAAGACCGTTAGGGATGGGAGCGGCAACTCCCTTCCCCTCAATTATAACATATGATTATTAAGTTTTAAATGGGGGTTGAAAAACTTGAAAAAGAAAGGTTTTACTTTTTTAGCGATTTTGGTCGCTACTTCCACTGTTATTAGTATATCCACTTCATTTATGAATTATCCCAAGAAAAAAGAAAAATTTCAAAGGTTTGAAACATACGTAGTGCAACAAGGGGATACTCTTTGGAGCATAGCGAAGAAATACACAAATGGGGATCCAAGAAGGCTTATATATGAAATCAGAAAACACAACGATATATCACCAATTATAAGACCAGGGCAGGCTATTGAAATACCTATTTTGAACAAATGATGGGAGGGTTCAAAATGAATGAGTTGCAAGTGTTTAAAAATGACTTGTTTGAAATAGCTGTTAAGTTGGAAAATGGAGAAATTCTATTTGATGCAGAGAAAGTAGCAAAATGTTTAGGAATTACACAAAAGAAAAATGGAATTGAATATGTTAGATGGGAAAGAGTTAATGAGTATTTAAAGGTTTCCCCACAAGTGGGGAAGGGAAGTTTTATCCCTGAACCAGCAGTATATAAGTTAGCTTTTAAAGCAAATAACGAAGTAGCAGAGAAATTTCAAGATTGGTTAGCCATAGAAGTAATACCTACTATACGCAAACATGGAGCTTATCTAACACCACAGAAGATAGAAGAAGTCCTACTTAATCCAGATACAATAATCCAGCTTGCAACACAACTTAAAGAAGAACGAGCAAAAAGAATAGAAGCAGAACAAAAAATTCAAATTTTACAACCTAAAGCAGAATTCTTTGACGCAGTTGCTGGAAGCAAGGATGCAATAGATATGAATAGAGCCGCAAAGTTGATATATGAAGAAACAAAGCTTGGAAGGAATAAGTTATTTAAATTCTTAAGAGAAAAAGGAATATTAATGAAAGACAATATACCATATCAAGAATACATTGATAAAGGATATTTCAGAACAATTGAGCAAAAATATAACAAACCAGATGGGACAACATGTATTTATATAAAGACTTTAGTTTATCAAAAAGGATTAGATTTTATAAGAAGGCTTTTAAAAAATGATGGTTTAATCAAAGCAAGCTAACTGGAGCAGGGCCTCCTGCTCCACATACAAAGGAGTGATTAAATGGACAAGTTCGAAGTGCAAAGGGAATGGCATTACACAATAGTTGAAAATCACGTATTGAAGTCTAAACTAAGTGCAAATGCAAAACTCTTATATGTAATACTTTGCATGTATGCAAATAGGGATAAGGAATGCTTTCCTAGTTATGAAACACTATTAAATGATACTGGAATAAAATCAAGAGCAACATTAGCAAATGCAATAAAAGAGTTAATAGATAAAGGTATTTTAGAAGTTATAAGCGGTAAAGAAGAAGGCAAAAGTAATGTTTATATCATAAAAGATAACCCATTAAATTGGGTAGGGTGTTCACGAAATGAACAGGGGTGTTCAATAGATGAACAGGGGTGTTCAATAGGTGAACAGGGGGGTGTTCACGAAATGAACAGGGGGTGTTCATCTACTGAACACGAACTAAAACCATATAACAATAACCAATATAACTATAACCATATAACTAAAGATGATGATGAGAAGCAGCAGCAATTCCAAAAAGTTTTAGATGTATTTAATAACAATATACATTTAATGACAAGCATAGAAGCACAAAAGATACTTGATTGGTTAGATGATGTTGAAGCAGATGTAATTATATTAGCAATAGAAGAAGCGGTTATGAATAACAAACGCAGTTTTAATTATATTAACAAAATACTGAATACTTGGTTTAGTCAAGGACTAAAAACAAAAGCAGATGTAGAAGCTCATATAAGAGATTGGAAAAACAAACAAAATAGTAACAACACTCCTAATCATTCTCGCAATTATTTCAATAGTTATGGTGGACAAAGGAAATACGATATTAAGGAGCTTGAAAAGCTCCTTTTGGCAAGGCGGGAAATGCAATAAAAGGGGAGGATGTGATGCTATTAATAAGTATTTTATAGAGATAAAGGAGGCTAAACATGAATAAAGTTTTACTCATCGGCAGGTTAACTGCCGACCCAGAACTAAGATATACAGCTCATACAGGCATAGCAAATTGCACATTCACATTAGCAGTAGATAGGCCATACACAAATGCAGAAGGAAAGCGAGAAGCGGACTTTATCCCTGTTGTTTGCTGGAGAAAGCTTGCTGAAAATGTTGCTAATAACCTAACTAAAGGAAGGCTTGTTGCCATATCGGGTTCTATACAAACGAGAAAGTATCAGGCCCAGGACGGGACAAACAGGTATGTTACTGAAGTTGTTGCAGACGAAGTGAAGTTTTTGGATAGACCGAAAACCGACAATAATCAGACAATAAATCAACAAGAAACCAACGAGTTTATGCCTGTATTTGATGATGAGAATACACCATTTTAGGGGGGATAATAAATGAAAATCGGTGACAAGGTGATAATTAAGCAGAATTATAACAAAGTTGATGAAAGAGCGAGAAAATCAAAACAATTACAAGTACAAGGTAGGGTAATAGACATAAAAGAACATTTCTTTATAGTGCAGACTAAAAATTACAAGGAATGTTTTAGTTTTCACGATATTGGCAGCAAGGTGATTTTGCAATGAGAGGTGGATATAGGGTAGATAAAAGAATAAAAGCGGATTTAATGGATATAAGGCAAGTGCTAAGCATAGTTGAGGAGCTGATAACAGATAAATATGCACTTATGAGGGTAAGGGCAGCAAAGAAAATCATTGATAAATACATTGAAGGTGGGGGATACAATGAAAAATGAGGAATCAAGGGAACTAAGAAAGCAAGTCATAGCACTTGCAACAGCATTGGCATTGCAAGAAACAGAAAGAACAGGGGAGGATTATACAAAGGCTATAAACAGAGCATTAGACGAGGCGTGCAAAAGACTAGGTGTTAATCATAAGGATTTTATAAAAATGTTCATTTAGGGGGAGTGTTTATATGGGTAAACCCATATTGGATGTATGTTGTGGAAGCAAAATGTTTTGGTTTGACAAAAATAATCCAAACGTAGTTTTTATGGATATAAGAGAAACAGAAGAAGTATTATGCGACGGAAGGAAATTGATTATAAAACCTGACATTATAGGAGATTTTAGGAACATTCCGTTTCCAGATAATACCTTTCGTTTAGTAGTATTTGATCCACCGCATTTAATAAAAATAGGTGAAAATTCATGGATGGCCAAAAAATATGGAAAATTATCAGAAGACTGGGAAAAAGATATTAAACAAGGATTCAATGAATGCATGAGGGTATTAGAACAATACGGTGTGCTAATTTTCAAGTGGAATGAAGAGCAGATAAAGTTAAAACAAATATTAGAGATAATTGATTACAAACCGCTTTTTGGCAACAAACGAGCTAAAACACATTGGTTAGTTTTTATGAAACTTTAAGGAGGCATAAAGATGGAACTACTAATTTTAAAAAAGGATGACACTTATGTTTCAATACTCAACAAAGCTAAAGAAGAAGTAGATGAGCTATGGGAGGAGCTTTTTAAATATGAAATAGACAATATAGACAACAAAGAAGAAATTGCAGCCGAAACTCTTGACGTCATACAAGTTTGCATTGGATTGTTGGACAAGCTTGAAACAGAGGGTATGAACATCAGAAAAGCAGTAGAAAAGCATAATTTGAAATTGCTGAATAGGGGCTGGAAATACAAGAAGGTTATACATATAGACATTGAATAGGGGGACAAACATATGAAAGAATGCGAAGTTAAAGAGAACTGTATAAGTTTCACACAAGGCAAATGTTGGATATGTGAAGATTACAGCCTATATTGGCCAGAGGATAAAAGAATCTTCTGTAAAAGACAAATAAGACAAAGAGAAGAAAGGAAGTTGGCCAAGAAAATGAAAAAGGAAAGTGAAGCGAGTAAGAGAGGAAAGAGAGCGAAAAGAAAAGGCTATACAGGAGAGAGAGAAGTAGTGGAGCTTTTAAATAAATATGGGATACAGGCCGAGAGAATTCCTCTCTCAGGAGCTTTAAAAACAGACAAATATTCATGTGATGTGATATGTAAAATTAAAGATACTGAAAAAAGAATTGAAGTTAAGAGAAGAAAGTCAGGCTTAAACACAATATACAAGTGGCTTGAACAAGATAAAAACAGCAATATGCTTTTTATGAGACAGGATAATAAAGGCTGGATAGTATGCATGACATTAGAGGAGTTTTTATCAATTTTGTAAAAAGGGGGATTTTGTATGGGCAATATGATAAGAAAAATGCAAAGACAAGCTATACAAAATAGATTAAAACAGCAAGGGACAAATGCACTTATGAAAGCAGCAGCAAATGCAGCAGAAGAAAGGGCAAAAGAATTAGCAACAAGAGCAGTTGAAGATTACATAATTGCAGTAAGTGATGCTTTAGAACATGTGTTAAGAGAAAAATTAGGTTTTGGAGATAAGAGATTAGCAGAGTTTGCAGCAGCTTTAAATG